>JBDSJW010000384.1:0-8202 GCA_039917235.1 Kapaibacterium sp. (SeqCode)
TTCTGTAGAGCTGAAGGGTGTTGATCAGATGGTCCCCAACCGACGGAATTCTGCGGCCGACGCGCCGCGCGATCGTATCATCATCCTGTCCCCTGAACAGCCCCAGATATCGTCCCGCGCGTCCCGCCACCAGGAACGCGGCCAGCATGCCGCTCAGCCCCACGGCTCCCCAGTAGAGGGCGGTTCTCCCCTCCGCGTCCATCTCCGCGACCGCTTCGATGGAGATTGCGAGCGTCCATACGGCAACGACCGCGGCAAGCGCGTTGATAATCCCCGCCTGGAGGGCAATGCCATGCTCTCTGCGGCGGACGCGGTTGATTTTGCCTGTCAGTTCTGAGTAAAGGGATCCTGTATTCATCGTGCGTCCGTTACCGGAATGTTCATCGAAGTATGATTCGTCCTGTCGCGGACTATCTGGTGACGATCCGGGGCACCGATAGTAACGGATAAGCTACGCAAAAAGGGTACAGCGAACAGGGGAAAGTATCCGGGATAATACGGCCTTCCGTGGCGGTCCGGCGGCGGCGCCACAACGAGGATGGGGATCCGCCCTCCAAGTGATATCTTGCGGGTCCGATGATCCCCACCCCCGATTCTCAAGGATCTGCGGCCAGCAACCTCCCCGGCCGCGCCCGTCACGGCAACCACGTACTATCATTGCATGAACATCTCTCCAGCGGATCCATCTGATACGCGCGCGCGCGCCGTTTATACCGGCGGGATATGGGGTGCCCTCCTTATCCCCCTGCTGCTGGCCGCCACGGCGGCTTCGGCGCAGGTAAACACGGAGTTCCTCCGTCGCGATTCCGTCAGAAGCGGGCTTCATGCGCAGGCCGGTTTCAGCCTTGCCTATCAGTCGGGGAACAGCAATTTCCTCACGCTTGCCGCCAACGGCCGTATCGACTGGCATGCCGAGGCGCTCTATACATTTCTGGTTGCCAACTATGAACGGGGGAGGAACGATAACGACCTTTTTCAGAACGATGGTTTCCTCCATCTCCGCCTTGTCTACACGCTGGATTCCGCCGTGAAGCTGGAGCTGTTCGCGCAGAAGGAGTTCAACGATTTCATCCTTCTGCACGATCGCGCGCTGGCCGGCGGCGGTGTCCGTCTCCGCGTATTTCAGGTCGTGGGGGATAGCGGCGCGCTGGCATCCCTCAACGTGGGAGTTGGCGGGATGTTCGAGAGCGAGCTTGTGGATGATCCCGATCTGGTGCGGACGGGCATTCTCCGGTCAACGAATTATCTCTCCCTCCTCTGGCGCATCAACGGGCGCGTGGGGCTGAATGCCGTGGGATATTATCAGCCGGCGCTTTCCAGGATAGCCGATTATCGTCTGCTTGGCGAAGGCGGGGTGGCCGTGGCGCTCTCCAATCTCCTCTCGCTGACAATCAACGTCCATTATCGTTTCGACAACGAGCCGCCGGTTGGCGTGAGGAGATTTGATCTCGGGATCACTAACGGGCTGGCAGTGCAGTTCTAATACTGTCACTGTCATCATCGTTATCGCATACCGTCGTTATCGCATACCGTCGTTATCGTATACCGTCGGGGCGGGTTTGAAACCCGCCCGGACCAACAACGTGACCAACAACCTGAACCAACGACGATAACGCCGTGCAACAATTCGTTGCTTCTTCCGAATAGAGTCTTCTTCATTTCACGCATTCAGAATGTCAGGGTTCCCCATGAACAGACTTTACCGTTCCGCGTTTCGACTGCTGCTCTCCGCGCTTGTCGTTGCCTGCGCCGGCCTTCCGGCGGCCATGGCACAGGGAGGAGATATTTCCCTGTCCGATATCACTTCCGGCCGCGTTGTGGAAGGCTTCCGCGCCGAGGCGCTCTATCTGGACGATGCCGGCGCGCCGATGGGGGCCAGATTTATCCATCAGCGGACCGGTTTCGTCTTCGATCTCCTGCGGATTCAGTCCGTGCCGCAGAGCTTCATCTGGGTAAACTCCTTTCCGACATCGGATATGGGGGAGCCGCATACGCAGGAACATCTGCTGCTGGGAAAGGGGAGCAAGGGACGCTATCTGGGGAGCCTGGAGAATATGACACTCAGCCAGTCCAACGCCTTTACGCAGCAGTGGCGGACCTGCTACAACTTTAATACATCCGCCGGGGGGGATGCCTACTATCGCGAGCTTCGCGGGCAGCTTGACGCGCTTCTCAACCCCGATTATACCGATGAGGAGATCAGCCGCGAGGTCTGCAACTTCGGTGTCGCGGATAGCCCGGGCGATTCAATCCTCCGGCTGGAGGAGAAAGGGACGGTCTATAACGAGATGCTGAGCACGTTCGAGAAGGGATGGCCGCGGATGCAGACCGCGCTGGGTCGGAACCTTTACGGCCCATCGCATCCGCTGGCGTTCGTTTCCGGCGGCCTGCCGTCGGAGATCCGCGTGATGAAGCCGTCCGATATCCGTCGCTTCCACGACGACAACTATCACCTGGGGAACATGGGGATGGTGGGGGCCTTCCCAAAGGAGATGTCCCTTCCCGATATCCTCCGCTCCACCGGAACCATTCTCGATGATCTGGAAAAGCCGGGGGCGGGGGGCGGAGCGGGCATCCACTCCGAGGCAAATCTTCCCAACCCCGTTTCGGCGCCGGAAGGGACCATCTCCATCGTCGATTATCCCAATCATAATGTGGGAGAGCCCGGCCCGATGCTCTTTGCGTGGGCGCCGCGGCTAACGCTGGATGTGCGCGATGAGACGTTGCTGCAACTCTTCGTGCAGAATATCGCCGATGACGCGACCACGAATCTCCACAAGCGGCTGATTGATCCGGCAACCCGGAAGGTGAATGTGGGCGCCAGCTCGGTGTTCGGCTGGGTAAGCGGCGATCAGGGGCATCCGGTCTACATCGGGTTCGGTGATGCCGATCCGGCGTCGATGACGCGGGAGAAGATCGTCGCCGTGCGGAAGGAGATCGTTGATGAGCTTGCGCGGATAGCGGCGATGAAGGATGGCTCGCCGGATCTGAAGGAGTTCAACGCGCGCATTCTGAACCGGGTGGTGGCAACGCGACGTTCGTTGAGCCAGTTTGTGAACTCCCCTCCGCGCTTCGGGTTCCGCAACAGCGGATCGGAATGGATGGAGCATCTTCGCAGGCTTGAGCGGGCCAGCGGCTTCAAACGATCGGTGACGCTGAAGCCGGAGCTGGATGAAATTCAGGCGATGGTCTCCTCCGATAAAAATATCTGGCGCGAGAACCTCCCCAAGTGGAAGCTGGTCGGCTCCATCCCCTATGCCGCCGCCGCCCGACCGAGCAGCGAGCTGGTGGAACGCGAGGAGATCGATCATCAGAACCGCCTTATCGCGGAGGTGAAAAGGCTCCGGGAGAACTATCATATCACCAGCGGACAGGAGTCCATCCGCCGCTTCCGGCACGATTACGATTCGGCCTCCAACGCCATCGACCTTGCCTACAGCAAGGTTCCGACCCCGCGATTTGTCGATACCCCGCCGCTGACGCTGGATGACCAGCTTGATTATCACGTCGGCACGCTGCCGGGGGCCATTCCACTGGTTACTTCCACGTTCGACAATATGACCAGCGCCACCGCCGGTGTTGCCTTCCGTCTGGACGGCGTGCCGGAGGAGGAAATCCCCTACCTCTCCCTTCTCCCCGATCTACTGACGCAGAGTGGCGTAATCGAGAACGGCACGCCGATTCCCTACGACAAGGCGGGGGAACAGCGGCGACGGGATATCCTCAGCCTGGATTGCTACTATCGGTCGGACTATCGGACAGGGCGGTGCGAGCTTGTGATGCGCGGGGCGGGGAATAATCTGAAGGAATCGGAGCGGGCGATCGACTGGATGAAGCTGACGTTGTTCAATGCCGACTGGCGACCGGAGAACCTTGCGCATATCCGCGATCTGGTGGATCGCACGCTGAGCGGACTCCGCACCACCATGCAGGGATCGGAGGAATCGTGGGTCAACGATCCGGCCGATGCCTACGCGATGCAGGGACACCCGGTGTTCCTTGCCGCCAATTCCTTTATGACGCGGGAGCATAATGCCCTCCGGCTCCGCTGGCTTCTGGCCGATCCCGGCAAGGTGGAGGGGCGCGAGCAGCTTCTCGATTTTATGAAAACGCTGGCGAGCGCCGCGACGGAGAGGACGCGACCGGAGCTTCACGCATTGCTGGGGGCGTTGCAGGGGGATAGCGGCATCGCCGTCTCGCTGGCTCTCCGTCCGCTGCTGGACTTCTACCGCCGGCTTTCCCCGTCGGCGCGTGCGGTGGTGACGGACATGGCGCGCGATCTGGATGTGAACCTTTCGGAGATACCGGATGAGACGCTGGCCGGCGACTGGGCATATCTGGCGCTCCAGATCCGTCGCGATTTCCAGGTTCCCCCGGCGAAGGTGCTGGCAATACTCGACAAGCTCCGCCGCAGGATTCTGACCACCGGCAACGCCAGGGCGTTCCTGATCGGCTCGGGAACATCGAACAAGGCGTTGAGTGATAGGCTTGCGGGGTTGACTGCGGGGCTGGAGAAATCCCCGGCGGTGGCCATGACCGATCCCGCCGCTATCCCCTCCGCTGCCGGCTCGGGGCTTGTGGCCTCCCGTCTCCGCTCGCGCATGCCCTCCTCCTCCTCCGATACGCCCGTCTACGTCGGGTTGGTCAATTCCTCAACCGGAAGCGGCGTGTTCCTCAACAGCGCTCCCGGCCCCAGCTATCGCACCACCAGCCGCGATTCGCTTGTCGATTTTCTGGCGGCGATGCTCTACAGCGGGCATGGCGCGCACGGCATCTTTATGAAGACCTGGGGGGCGGGGCTGGCCTACAGCAACGGGCTTCGCGTCTCCGTGCGGAGCGGAAAGATCCGGTATTACGCCGAGCGCTGTCCAACGCTGCCGCAGACCATGCGGTTTGTGGTGGATGAGCTGAAGAACGCTCCGCACGATTCCACGCTCGTCGATTATGCCATCGCGCAGGCGTTCACGGAGTATCGCGCCGCCAACACCTACGAGTCACGCGGGGAGGCAATCGCCGCCGATCTGGCCGACGGGCTTACCCCGGATGTGGTGACCCGCTTCAGGAAAGGGATTCTGGCGTTGCGGAACACTCCGGGGCTGAGCGAGCAGCTCTACGGCAGACTGGACTCCGTCTGCGGAACCGTCCTCCCCGGCCTGGGGCCGAAGCCATCGGATGTGAAGGGGGGGAACTATTTCGTGATCGGGCCGGAGAAGCAGATGGCGCAGTATGAGGATTACATCCGCACGGTGGATGGAAAGCGCGCGAAGCTCTACCGGCTCTACCCGCGCGATTTCTGGATGGTCGGCGAGGCGAACAGTCAGGTGGGAACACAGTAGCGCGGCGCGCGGAAACGGCGTGCCGGTCAGCTGGGAGAACGGCCGGCGCCGGGCCGGGATGCCGGCGTTCTTCGTACATTCCAAGTTATGCCGTGCCGGATCAGTCGATGATCGTTCAATTCAATATCTCGCATAGATGCAATACCCCAATACGTTCAAGGTCGATCAGGTCGATCTCTATCACGGCGTTGAAATCGCCGATCCGTATCGCTGGCTGGAGGATGACCATTCGCTGGAGACCGCCGAATGGGTCAGGACGCAGAACGAGCTGACGTTTGAGTATCTCCACGGGCTTCCGCATCGCGAGCCGTTCCGCGCGCGTCTGACGGAGCTTTGGAACTACACCCGCTACAGCGCTCCGGCCAGGCATGGTGACGAATATTTCTTCTTCAGAAACGATGGTCTTCAGAACCAGGGGGTGCTCTACGCGCAGGCCACGCTCACGGCGGAGCCCCGCATGGTCTTCGATCCCAACACCCTTTCGCCGGACGGCACCGTCTCCCTCTCCACGATCAGCTTCACCAGCGATGGAAGCCTTCTGGGCTACGGCATCTCCCGGAGCGGATCGGACTGGGCGGAGTTCCGGGTGCGGCGGCTGGCGACGGGGGAGGATCTGGAGGATGATATCCGCTGGGTGAAATTCTCATCGCTCGTCTGGACGCACGATAACGCAGGGTTCTTCTACGCGCGATTTCCCGAGCCGGAGGAGTCGGCCGCGTACAGCGGGGCAAACCTGAACCATCGGCTCTACTATCACCGGCTTGGCACGCCGCAGGCGGAGGATGTGCTTATGTGCGAGTTCCCGGAGCATCCAGGCTGGCGCCTCTATGCCGATATCTCCGAGGATGGCCGCCATCTCTACATCTACGTCGGCGAGGCGGGGGTCAATAATCTCCTCTATCACGTCGATCTTCTGGACCCGATGCACCCGTCGCTGGATGCGCCGATGCGGACGGTGATCGGCCGGTTCGACGCGTACTATCATGTGATCGGGCAGGACCGGGATGTTCTCTACGTTCAGACCGACCGCGATGCGCCGCACGGCAGGCTGATTGCCATCGATATGAACGCGCCGGAGCCGGAGAACTGGCGGGTAATCATCCCCGAGCGGGAGGATGTGATCCAGTCGGCCTCGCTGGTCAGCGGTCGGTTCGTGGTGGTCTATCTCCATAACGCGGCCAGCAAGATCAGGCTGTACGACATGCACGGCGTCCATACCGGTGATATCCCCCTTCCCGCCTATGGAACGGTGATCAGCTCGGAGGCTAGACGGCGGGATACCGAGATCTTCTACATGTTCACCTCGTTCCTCTATCCCACCTCGGTCTTCCGGTACGACATGATCACCGGCGAGAACTCCCTGATCCGTACCCCGGATATGAAGTTCGACCGCGATACCTACGAAACCCGGCAGGTCTGGTATTCAAGCAAGGACGGGACGCAGGTGCCGATTTTCCTGACGCATAAAAAGGGGATTGCGCTGGATGGCTCCAACCCCACGCTCCTCTACGGCTACGGCGGGTTCAACAACTCCCTGACCCCCTTCTTCTCATCGGCGGCGCTCCTCTGGCTGGAGCAGGGGGGGATCTATGCGATACCGAATCTGCGTGGCGGCGGGGAGTTCGGGGAGGAGTGGCATCGGGCGGGGACGCTGGAGCGGAAGCAGAATGTGTTCGATGATTTTATCGCGGCGGCGGAGTACCTGATCCGCAACGGGTATACATCGCCGGGGAAGCTGGCGTTGCAGGGGGGATCGAACGGCGGGCTCCTTGTGGGAGCGGTGATGTGCCAGCGTCCCGATCTCTTCGCGGTGGCGCTTCCGGCGGTCGGGGTGATGGACATGCTCCGCTATCACAAGTTCACGATCGGGATGGCATGGCGGGCGGATTACGGGATCAGCGATGATCGGGATGGCTTCGAGAGCCTCTTTGCCTATTCTCCGCTCCATAACCTCCGCCTGGGCGTCCGCTATCCGGCCACGTTGATCACCACCGCCGATCACGATGACCGCGTTGTGCCGGCGCACTCCTTCAAGTTCGCGGCGCGGCTTCAGGAGTGCCAGGGAGGACCAGCCCCGGTGCTGATCCGTATCGATACGAAGGCGGGGCATGGCGGCGGCAAGCCGACCGCGATGGTGATCGAGGAGTATGCCGATCTGCTGGCATTTGCATACGACAACATGGTGCCGCTATCGGGGGACGTTTAACAGACTGTTGAAGGACGTTTGAAACGTCCCCCGACAATCTTGTTTCACGGCGTTGAATCCGCGAAACGGACGTAGTAGTGCATCGTCCGGTATCGCGGCGTGACGATTGTGTTTGCCAGCCTGTAGTTCGCGGCAAACCTCGGGTCCGTGGTGATGCTCTTCTCCATCGCATCGATGGTATCGGTAAGGATGACGACGTCCGGGGCGATGGAGAAAAATCGATCCATATGATCCTTCGTCAGAAACTCCGGCTCCCGGTTGGTGAGCCCCGTAAGATCAACCATCCGCGCGTGACTGTAATATCCCACGACACCCACCTCCCTGGCCGCGATGCTTGGATTGCTTACCCGTCCGGTGATATCAATCGCCAGGTTTGTATAGGCGGTGGTGCGCGGGTCAGCGATGGGGCTGCCGAGATACGGCCCATAGAGGCTTACCGCCACGGCGCCGCCGATGATGGCGATGGCCGGCCCCGCGAACGGCAATACCGGGCGGAGCCATGCCGGGAGGCGCGGGTGGATCAGGGAGCCCAGATCAACCAGGCCGATAAGGACCAGAATGCAGCCGACTGCCTCCGCCGGGGCGAAATACCAGTTATACCCCGGGATGTTCATCACGATATAGGCGATCTGCTGGACGGCGGCAAACCCCACGAAGTAG
>JBDSJW010000385.1:0-9600 GCA_039917235.1 Kapaibacterium sp. (SeqCode)
GCCCGTCAAGTGATTGACGGGCCTTTGTGTTTCCTTCGGGTCTTATGCTCCACGAGCAGGATAGATTTCGAAATGTTTCGTAGAGGATCTTATCCGAGCTTAACTGTCGGCGGTGACTCATTTTGACGTAACAACCTCCAGATGTTATCTGACATAGAATGGCAGGATCTCACAAGTGCGCATAGTTGCGATTTTTTCTCTTTGGCTCAAAATGACAAATGGGACTGTTTCGATCTGGGTGTTGAAAATAAGCCAGTATCCACCAAATGAAGTTCTTGTATTTTTATTCTAATACTTGTACAATTCATATCAATAGTTTACATCATGTATGGTGGTTGGTTCGTAACTTTGACTCAAATTGATAAGGTGAAATATGAAGGCTCCAATGTCCAAAACTGCCCGACAGATTCTAGCAGATGGGGAAGCTTCAAAAGAGCTTATGAAAGTCATTAGAGAAGGAGGATCAGGTTCAGTTTCTGTGAATGGTCGCGAGATACGCGTCGAACGTGCTGGTAAAGTTGTTGTGAATGGTAAACCAATCAAAGACAGGAGAGAGGGATGAACATTGCATTCCCCGCGCTAGTAATACTGTTATTAGCGTTGCCGGGGATCCTTCTACGATACGCATATCGCAAAGGGCTGTTCTGGAAGAGTCCTGTAATCCTTGGACCACTTGCAGATGAGGTGGGAGGGGGCATAATCGCCGCGCTTGTATTACACGCCCTGTGTCTCTTGGTTATTGAAGTTTGTAGCCACCTCACTGTTGATTTTGAATCGTTACTGATACTTCTAACTGGATGGCCCAAGCTCGACGTTCGCCAAGAGCAAGGGGTGCTGTATAGCATTTCCCACTATCACGCTGCCGTTCTCATATATTTTATAGGATCGAACCTCTTAGGCGTTGTGCTCGGTTATGGATTGCATTGGTTAGTCCGAGTATTGCATCTTGATCTTCGTTACTCGGCCCTCCGCTTCAGTAACGAATGGCACTATATCTTCTGGGGTGAGAAACGGGCCTTCGATCAAAAGCTTTTGGACATCAAACTTCTCCTTACCAGAGAAGTGGATATAACCCATATATCGGCTGTTGTTGATGAAGGCGGCGAATCGTTACTGTATTGGGGCATACTTACGGAGTATCACTTCAATCGGGCGGGAGAGCTTGATCTAATAGTTCTTGAACAGGCATCCAGAAGAAAGTTAAGTGCGGATAGGCAGATAGGTAATGCCGCAGACGAGATTGAGGAAGAGCGGTTCTATCCAATCAGAGGAGACTATCTCACACTCCGCTATACCAATATTCGTAATCTGAACATCCAGTACATTGTACTACCCGATGATACATAACACAAAGGCCCGTCAATCACTTGACGGGCCATCTGCATTGGCTTCGAGCCTTACGCTCCGCGAGTAGGATTCGAACCTACAACCCTCCGGTTAACAGCCGGATGCTCCACCGTTGAGCTATCGCGGAATGGAAAGGACTGCAAATATAAGCGCCGAAGGGACCCACGCCAAGAAAATTTTTAGCGTGAGGCTTAACAGAATGTGAAGCGGCGGCGCGTTACGGCAGCGCCACCGGCTCTTCCTTCCATTCCTTCACCAACCGCTCGTATTCCAGAGCAAGCTGCGCGGAGCGCTCATGCTGGTCGGTTTCCACCACGATATGGAAAATCGGCCGCTCCTTGTCCGGGATCAGCAGCGCCCACTCGTTATCCTCCAGGAAAATCTTCACGCCGTCCACCAGCAGCCTCGGGTAGCCCTCGCTATGCTCCATCGCCTTCCGCATTACCTTCCCCTTCAGCTCCCACGGGCATTCCACGGCGCGTTCCACCGCCGCGCGACGGGGAAGCTGCGTGTTGAGCTGCCCCAGCGTCAGGCCAGTGCGGGCCACAAGCTCCAGGATCTTCGCCACGCAGTACATGCCGTCGATCGAGAAGAGGAAATCGGGGAAGATGAAGCCGCCGCGTGTTCCGCCGACGAATGCCACTTCCTTGTCGTTGGTGGCGTCCATCATCGCGGAGTGGTTGTTGCGGGTGTAGATCACCTCAACGCCGTACTCCCGCGCTATCATCTCCACCTCGCTTGATGCCACAATCGGCACGGCGATCTTTTTGATCGTCCCCTTGTTTGTCTCCAGCACCAGCTTTGTCACGATCGACAGCAGACGGTAGTTGGGAATCGCCTCGCCGGTTTCGGAAACCGCGTGGATCTTCTCGGCCCCCGGATCGATGATAAACCCGAAATCGTAGCCGAGCGATATCACAACCTCCCCCAGTTTCTTCAGCGCCGCGTCCACCTCCTCCCGCTCGCGCGTCATCCGCGTGGGATCGAGATAGGCGTTCAGCGATACAACCTCCGGCCCGAGCGAGCCAAGCAGGTTCGGCAGGAGGACCGATGCAACGCCGTAGGAGAAATCGAACGCGATCTTGAAACGGGCGTCGCGGATGGCGACCTCGTCCAGCGATTCCAGGAAGCGGGCGATATAGCTTTCGTTGGTCCGTTCCGGGAAGTAAATGCCGCCGACCTCATCGTACGGAGCGCGCTGATATTCCTCGCCGAAGAAGAGCCGCTCGATCGTCTTGGTTTTTCCCGGCGCCATATCCTTTCCGTCGGCGCTGAAGAAGATGATATCGGTCTTCCGCCGGTCGTGCGGCGATTTGCGGACGTGGACGCCGGCCACCTGCTTGCCGTTCCGCAGTTCCGACCGCGTAAGCGGGATCGGCGTGGTGTGGAGATCGTTCACCTGCACGCCTGCGCTCATAAGGCCGGTGGAGATTGCGCGGTGGATCATGCGCGATACATTATCGGCATCGCGGCTGATCGCCACGGCGCGCCCCTTGCCGGCGAACGCGCCAAGCGCCGCGCCAAGCTTCGCCCCGAACTCCGGGTTCATCTCGATGTTGGAGAGGCCGGAGATGCGGGCGTCGGTAAAGATTTCGCGCGTCCATCGGTCCGCCCAGACAAGGCTGGTCGAGAGCGTCGCGCGCGATTCCACTTCCTTGTCGGGCCAGAGCTTGATATTCGCCATCAGCCGCGCGCCGTCGCCGATGCGGCAGCGATCGCCGACGAAGACATGTTCGGCGATCACCACATCGTTGCCGATTTCAACATCGGTGCAGATAACATCATCGGTGATATGCGCTCCCTTGCCGATCCGCGTATGCGGCCAGATCACGGAGTTGCGGATGGCGGCGCCCGATTCCACCAGCGCGCCGTCGCCGATCACCGTATCGGCCAGCATCGCCCCGCGCCCTATCTTCACATTATCTCCCAGCACCACCGTCCCCTCGAACTGCACATCATCGGCGATAAACGTCCCCTCCCCCATGTAGACCTGTCCGCGGCGCTTGCCGGGGATCTCCAGCTTTACCACCCCTTTCAGCGCGTCGATATGCGCCATCTGATATTCCGTCAGGTTGCCGATATCGCGCCAGTATCCCTCGGCGATATAGCCGTAGAGGCCAAGATCATCGGCCAGCATCTGCGGGAAGAGATCCTTGGAGAAATCGTAATCGCGTTTGTAGGGGATAAGGTCCAGCACTTCCGGTTCAAGAATATAGATGCCGGTGTTGATCGTGTCGGAGAAGACCTCCCCCCACTGCGGTTTTTCGAGAAAGCGGGTCACTTTCTGATCATCGTTCACCATCACCACGCCGAACGAGAGGGGATCGGGGACGCGGGTAAGGACGATGGTGGCTTTTGCTTTTTTCTGTTTGTGGAACTCGATGGCGTGGGTCAGATCAAAATCGGTGAGGACATCGCCGGAGATGATGATAAACCGCTCATCGAGAAATTCATACGCGTTCCGCACCGATCCGGCGGTGCCGAAATCCGCCTCCGACTGCACATAGTGCATATCGATGCCGAACGCGGAGCCGTTGCCGAAATAGGTGGTGATCACCTCCGGCTGATAGTAAAGGAGCGAAAGAACTTCACGGATGCCGAGTTTTGTCAGCAGCGTCACGATGTGGTACATCATCGGACGGTTGACCATCGGGGCCATCGGTTTGGGGATGCTGCAAGTCAGTGGACGAAGTCGTGTGCCGAAGCCGCCAGCCATGATAACCGCTTTCATACGAAGGGGGTTTCCAGATTTGAAGATAAGCCCGACCGGATGATCGCGCCGGAAGGCGATCGCGCACGGGGCGACTGAGGGGGGCCGGTCGTTTGTTCGAGGTGCCGCATGGTGGCATCCAGGCCCGCGCGGAATGCCATTTCCCGCACTGCGCGGGGTAACTCGATGAAGTTAACGAAATGGGCCGATTAGCGATATCGCGGTCAAACGCGCCGCGCGAAATTAGTTTGTCATGACACGATGATTATTGCTGAACCAGCCGGTCGATCATCGCGCGGAGCGCTCTGGAGTCCACCGGCTTGCTCATCACTTCGTCGAACCCGGCCTCGCGGCATGCGCGGATATCCTCGTCGTTCCGGTAGCCGCTTACAGCTATCGAGCGGATGTCGCGGTTTGCCCTGAGCATTCTGACAAGGTCAAGCCCCGATCCGTCCGCCAGGCCGATATCGCTGAGGAGAACCTGAAAATCGTGCCCGGCCGCGACCGTCAATGCCGTCTCCACGCCGGATGCGGTAAGGACGTGATAGCCGTGGCGGCTCAGCATCAGCTCCATCACTCTGCGCGTGTCCTCATGGTCATCAACCACCAGAATAGTGGCGGGAGCGGGGGCAGGAGCGGGGATCTCCACCGGCGGGGGGACGGAGGGGAATGTCACGGTGAACGTCGTCCCTGTTCCATGTCCATCGCTTGCCACATGGATGGTTCCATCGTGTGCTTCCACCAGCGCCCGGGAAATCGCCAGCCCAAGTCCCAGTCCGCTGCTGCGGCCGCCGTTCAGCGTCACCTGCTCGAACGCGCCGAAAATCCTCCCCAGATCATCGGGATTGATGCCGATGCCGGAATCGGCGATCTCCACCGCGAAATTCCCATCGGCGGTGTTGGATGTGCGGATATCGATGGTTCCATCGGTCGGCGTAAACCGGACGGCGTTGTTGAGGATATTCCAGAGGATCTGATGGATGCGCGCCGGATCGGCATGGATCGTGTGATGGTCGGCGGCAAGCTCCAGGCGCACATCGATCTTTTTCTCCCGGATCGCCCCCCGGCAGATCTCCACCGCGCTTCCTATCAGCTCATGCGCGTTGGTGGTGTTCCGCTTCAGTTTAAGCTTTCCCTTCACGATGCGGGTAAGATCGAGCAGATCATCGATCAGGGTTGCCTCAAGCTCCGCGTTGCGGCAGATCACATCGAGCATCTCGCGGAACTCATCGGGGAGACGGTCATCCTCCTTCAGCGCCTGCGCCATCGAGAGGATCGGCGTAAGCGGCGTGCGAAGCTCGTGGCTGAGGATCGCCAGGAAGTGATCCTTTGCCCTGTTGGCCGCCTCCGCGACCTCCTTTGCTTCGCGGAGCACGCTCTCCATCCGCCGCCGCTCGGTGATATCCAGCACAAAGCAGACAGTGTAGCCGCGGGATTTATCGAGCATTGCCATCCCCAGCAGCACCGGCACGCGGTCGCCATCTCTCCGATAGAACTCCTTTTCGAACGGCGCGGAGAAGCCGGTGGAGAGAAGCTGTTCGGTAACCACGTGATCGTTGTCCAGATATTCCGGCGGGGTCATCGCCAGCCAGTTGATATCCCCCGCGTCAAGCTCCTCCCGTGTGTAGCCGGTGATGGAGAGGAATTCATCGTTTGCCTCGATGATCTTACCGTCGATCGTGGCGGTGATGATGCCGATCACATTGGAATCCGCCAGCCGCCTGTAGCGCAATTCGCTGGCTGTCAGCTTCTCCTCGATCGCCTTCCGGCCGAGGACGAACGACACATGGCTTGCCGCGGTCAGGGCAACCTGGATTTCCTCATCGCTGAAATCGTGCGGGGCGTTGTAGTAGAGCATGAACTTGCCGAGAAGCTCCCCGTTATAGACCAGCGGGATAAACGCGAGCGATCCTATTCCCTCGGCAATGATAACATCGCGTAACGCCCCCAGCGTCTCATCGGTTGCAGCATCGGCGATGCGGATCGGTTCGGGATCGATCTGATTGCGTGTCCAGGGGGAATGCCCCTCCACGGTGTTCTGGTAGTGTTCGGAGAGCCCGTGCGAACCGCAGAACCGCATCACGCCGAGTTGATCGAAGAGGAGGATCGCCACGCGATCGATGTTCATGGCATTTCGCAGACCGGTCATTGTCTCCTCGCAGATCTCATCAAGGCTGCCGGCGCGCGCCACGGCGGAGCTGAGCCGATAGATCGCCTCGAGCTGCCTCATCTGCCGTTGAAGCTGTGCCTCGGTCCTGACCCGCTCGCTGATATCCAGCACAAAGCAGATCATCTCATCGCCATCCTCCAGCAGCGCCGCTCCCAGCAGCGCCGTTATGCGGCGGCCCTCCCTGGTGATATACTCCTTCTGTACCGGCGGGCAGACCCCATCGGCACGCAGCCGGTTCACGATCTCCCTGGTCATCTCCCGGTATTCGGGGGCGGTGATGGCGTTCGCGCAAAGATCACCGTCTCGCATCTCATCGCGCGTGTAGCCAATCATGGAGAGGAACGCATCGTTGGCGTCGATGATGGCGCCGTCCAGCCGGGAGAGGACAACGCCGAAGAGGTTGGAATCCACAAGGCGACGGAAGCGTGATTTGCTCCGCCGGAGGCTGACTTCTATCCTCTCACGCTCCTCGATTTCAAGTTGCGCGCGGCGGAAGAGCCGGGCATTATCCACGGCGAGCGCGGCACGATGCGCCAGTTCCTCCGCCAGATCGAGATCATTGCCGGTGAAGTGGGGGCGGCTTGTCGCCACCAGCGTGATAGCGCCGAGCGTCCGTCCGCGGGTGACCAGGGGGATCACCATCACCGATTTGGGATCGAGTTTGCGGAGAATATCCAGGTGATGGGAATCCTGCGTGATCGCCTGAAGAAGCTCATTGGTCACCTCCGGCACAAGCTCCGAGTGGCCGGTGGCGATCGCGGTGGCAATCAGGCGGTTCTGCATGCTCTCGCCGAGGGCGTAGGCGCTCAGCATTTTCTTTCCCAGACGTTCCTGCGCCGGATCGGCGGCGGCGATAGCCAGGCGCCAGATGGAATCATCCTCCTCCACGATATCGACGAAACACCAGTCGCCGAGGCGTGGAACCGCCATGTGGGCAACGGTTTCGAGGGTGGTTTCGTACTGGAGGGAGCTTGACATGATCTCGCCGGCTTCCGCCAGGAACCGGAAGCGTCGCTGCATCTCCTCGGCCGCCAGGCGTGCCTCCTGTTCCCGCCGCAGCACACGATCCTTCTCATGGTTGGCATCCTCAAGCTCACCGGTGCGCCGCTCCACGCGCTCCTCCAGCTCGGAATTGAATCGCTCGATCTGCCTGCTTGCCTCCTTCTGGATGGAGACATCGCGGATCATCCAGCGGAGCTCGGAGATTGCTCCATTCCGGTCTCTGATCGGCGCGACGGTAAGGGACGCGTCGAACGGCGGGCGGTGGCGTGGCTGAAGCCGGAGCTCCCACTCCTCCTTCGCTTTCATCGCGTCGGCCGCGTTGAGATGCTGCCGGAAGATCCGTCGCGACTCCTGCGCCACGTAGGTGCCGAGCGGTTCTTTTCGGAGGAATTCCAGCGGGATGCCGAACATCTCGCTCGAAGCGTTGTTCGCCTCGATGATTCTTCCCTGAATGTCGGTCACCAGATAGGGATCGGGGACGAAGTCGAAGAGCTCCTGATGCCGATGGCGCTCCCTCTCCACGGCGTCCCGCGCGAACATCAGCTCCTCGTTCTGCGTCCGCAGCTCCTCCTCCGCCACCTGAAGTTCCTCCAGGCTGACCTGAAGATCGGCAAGCACCTCATCCAGAACGTTTTCGCCCGTGCGGGTGTTCTCCCTCCGCTGAAGTTCGATGATACGTTGATGCATCAGCGTAACCCGCAGCGCGACATCATCAGATTGTCTCATCATGATATTCCGTAGCTATGCTTCGATAAATCTGCCTTGATGCCCTGTTCATCTTGCGCTGCAACGCGCCGTTTCAATAAATCAATTATTCTGGATGATCCGCGGGATCTCCTCCCGCATCATCTGTTCCCACACCGCCAGATCGCGGAAGAAGGAGGAGACATTAATCGGGATCACATTGAATCACCGGAGAATGCGTGGCCGGTACGGCAGCCATTCTGGCGAAGCCGTTCAATCCGCTGGCTGTTGTCGGGATGGCGGGCCGGAAGGGTTCCCTTGCGATTCAGGAGGTTCGGAAGCACGCTGGGGCTGTGGGCCGGCACATGAAGCGTGATGAAGATGCTGGCGGGAAGCTCGGCCGGAATATCCTGAACAAGTTGAATCAGCGCCTCCACACCACCGGCGGAGGCCCTACCAGACTGTTGAAGGACGTCATCTGCCGCGTCCGGGGACGTTTGAAACGTCCCCCGACATTCACCGCTCGCTCACTGCGGCGTCCGGAAGGACGCCGCAGCCGCTCAGGATCGGCCGCCTTGCATCTGATCGTCCTTGAAGAGTCTGGGCATCTGTAGTAATTCAACAGTCTGCTACGACGATGATATCATGCCGGGTCATGTGCAAGCGCCTGTGTTAACCTGTAAGCTGCCTCGGCCGGACGTGTCCCCCAGTTCTCGATGCCTGTGCTGTCTATCGGCCGATACAGACGGAATCCATGCTACAGGACCGTGCCGATATTCTCATGCCAATGCGGTTCGTCGTACTTGCATTCGAGGGGAAGAGGAGTCTGGGGAGATTTATGGGGAAGAGCGGCCCTGTTCCACAGCGGCGGCAATGGGGATGGTGGCACACGGGAAATGATCGGGTTTCGCGTTCTCGATATTCCGTCCCTTCCATAATCGTTCCGGTGCCGCAGCTATCGGATCGGTCGGGATACAATGAAATACCGATCGACGAATATCAAAAAGTAATCAAATTTCAAGCGGGCATCAACCCCGGCGCCGATGATTCCCAATTTGTTATAGGGTTTATCGCAATCCGCAATGGAGTGCATCCCCATGTTCAGAGGGGGAATGATGGGATTGCGGAGCGGACCGGGCAAAAAAAAGGGCGGGATCACTGTATGGAGTGATCCCGCCCTTTGAAGCAAATATGCCGTTCGATTTACTTCGCGATCGTGACCTTCACCGTGGAGTGAACGCCGCCGATGCGGAGATCGACCAGGTAGGTGCCGCTTGGCAGCGCCGTGCCGTTGAACGGTACCGCGTGATCGCCGGCGCTCATCGTGGCATCGGCAATGCTGGAAACCGTGCGGCCGTTGATATCGGCAACCGTCAGTTCCACGCGGCCGGTGCGCGGGAGCGTAAAGCGGATCATCCCGTTGCCGAGGCTCGGGTTCGGGCTGATGCTGAGGCGGAGCGCCGCCGCTCCGGTTGTGGCATCATCAACGCCGGCGCCGCCGCTGTTCACCGTCAGCGTTGCCGCCTGGCTGGTGGAGACGCCGCAGATGTTGGTTGCCACGGCCCGGTACTGCGAGCCGTTCTGTGCCGCCTGCACATTGTTCAGCGTCAGCGTTCCACCGGTTGCGCCGGGGATTGCCGTCCAGGTTCCGCCAACATTCACCTCCCACTGAATGGTGGGAGCCGGG
>JBDSJW010000386.1:0-11491 GCA_039917235.1 Kapaibacterium sp. (SeqCode)
CGCCGAGTTTTCCTTCAGTACCGACTTCCCGGGCCACGCGGGTTACTTCCGCGGCGAAGGAGCTGAGTTGATCCACCATGGTGTTGACCGTGTTCTTCAGCTCGAGGATTTCTCCCTTCACATCCACCGTGATCTTCTTGGAGAGATCACCGTTGGCTACTGCCTTGGTCACGTCGGCAATGTTACGAACCTGGCTGGTCAGATTGCTGGCCATGAAGTTCACGTTATCGGTCAGATCCTTCCATGTTCCCGAAACCCCCTTCACTTCCGCCTGGCCGCCGAGCTTTCCTTCCGTTCCCACCTCACGCGCAACGCGCGTCACCTCCGATGCAAAGGAGCTAAGCTGATCGACCATCGTGTTGATCGTGTTCTTCAGCTCAAGAATCTCCCCCTTCACATCCACCGTGATCTTCTTGGAGAGATCGCCGTTTGCTACCGCCGTCGTCACTTCAGCGATATTTCGCACCTGACCCGTCAGGTTGCTCGCCATGAAGTTTACATTGTCGGTCAGATCCTTCCATGTCCCCGAAACGCCCTTCACCTTTGCCTGCCCGCCGAGCTTTCCTTCCGTACCCACTTCGCGCGCAACGCGCGTCACCTCCGAGGCAAACGAGCTGAGCTGATCGACCATCGTGTTGACGATCTTTCCGGTGCGGAGGAACTCGCCACGGAGCGCCCGCCCGTCGATATCAAGCGCCATCGTCTGCGAAAGGTCTCCCTTTGCCACCGCGCCGATCACCCGCGCCACTTCCGTGGTAGGCTGGGCAAGATCGGAGATCAGATTATTGACCGAATCGATGCAGGATGTCCAGCCACCACCGGCGCCGTTGAGCGTCGCCCGCTGGTTGATCTTTCCCTCCTTTCCAACCACCGAACTGATTCGTTCCAGCTCCCTGGTCATCTGTTCATTCGTCTCAATAATCTCGTTCAACGTATCGGCTATTCTCGCCGCCAGCCCATCCTCCGCGATTGGCATGCGTACCGAGAAATCCCCCTTCTTTATCGCCAGAAGCGTCTTCAAAAGCTGCTTGGCGTCAATCGTATCGTTTACGCTCTTTTCCGATGCAGTAGGCATTATTTCTCCAGAACAGGATTGGAGTAGGTTGATATATGACTGGAATTCTTTGTTCGGTTGTCGGCATCACTCCGGCGGGAGGCTTAGCGCCGGATCAGGGGCATCGATATCATCGGCAACGTGCCGTGCGACCGCTGATTCGGCTCAGCGCGGCATATGCAATGATGACGTTTCATTTCAGAATGAACGCTGCATATCACAACGTATGGTCGGATGATGTGGGACTCGAATCCCGCCGATGATCCATCAGCGGGAGGAAAATGCGGTGAAAACGTCAGATAATCGTCACTCCCGGATATGCTCATGGAAAATATCCATCGGCCGGCAGATTGCGATCTCGGACGAAGCCGGAATTTTGTCAAAAATCGTGCCGACCAAACAGGCTGCGTGGGAGACCTGCCGGGCCGATCCATTGGATCGGGTCATCACGCAACCTTATCATCGGTCAGCGGAAATTCCAGGATGAAGGTGGTCCCGAGATTTCTTCCGGGGCTTTCCGCGCGCAAGGTGCCACCGTGCATATCCACCAGCATCCGGCTGATCGCCAGCCCCAGTCCCAGCCCGCCGAACTGCCGGGTGATGGTCCGTTCCCCCTGCTCGAACGGGTTGAAGATTCTCGGCAGCACATCCGGCTCGATCCCGATGCCGGTGTCACGAATCTCCACACACAGGCGGCCTTCGGTTTCCCCGGTGGTCACGGAAATACGTCCCCCTTCCGGCGTAAACTTGATGGCATTGCGAAGCAGGTTCCAGAAGATCTGCTGAAGACGGACCGGATCGGCCACCACCCCGTGCCGCCCCCCCTTTATGGCAATATCCACCGTGATCCCCTTTCGGTCTGCGTCGGCGCGCACACCATCGATGGCGGCGGCAAGAACCTGGCGGGCATCGATGGGGATGGGATGGATCTGCATCTTCCCGTTGGCGATGCCGGTCAGATCCAGCAGATCGTCGATCAGATGCGCCTCCAGCTCCACATTCCGGCGGATGATCTCCACCAGCCCGCGAACCGGTTCGGACGAGCTATCGAGCAATTCAATTGCCCCCAGAACCGGCGTCAAAGGGGTCCGAAGCTCATGACTCAGAATTGCCAGGAACCGATCCTTTGCCACGTTGGCGGCGCGCGCATCGGCAAGCGCCTGCTGTTCGCGGAGATAGAGCCGGTCCCGTTCCTCCGCCGCCAGCTTCTGATCGGTGATATCGCGCTGCGTTCCCCACGCGCGGATCAACCGGCCGTTCTCCACAACGCCGACCAGATTATTGAGAAAATATTTCTGATTCCCATCGCGATCCAGCTCCGCCGATTCAGCGTTGGCAAGGCGGTAGCCGGATTCGATAAAGGCGCGGAGATAGGCGATATTTCCGGGATCGGATGCAACCAGCATATCGGCCAGCCGCGCGCCGATGACGGCATCAGCGGAATCGTAGCCGTACATGCGCGCCATCACGGTGTTGCACTCGGCAAGATATCCCCGGCTGTACGCAAGATCGATCTGCTCATCCACCGGAAGATCGATCGGGATTCCCTCCTCAAGCTCAAAGCGCCAGATCGCCTCGGTGCTGTTCTCCACGAACGCGCGATATCGCTCCCCGCTCGTCCTCAACGTCTCGCTGATCCGTCGCCGTTCGGTTACGTCACGCGCAATGCCGATCGCGCCCAGTATCCGACCGCTGTCGATATACGGTCGCGTCCTGAATTCCACATCAAGATACTCACCGGACCGGCTCAGAATCCGCAGTTCATAGGTCGGCGGGGTCTCCCCCTGAAGCAGTTCGCCGAAATGCTCGAACGCCACGGCAAGATCATCGGGATGGACGATCGGGACGAAGGCCCGCCCTATCCACTCCGCGGTGGGCCAGCCGGCAATCTGCTCGAACGCGGGGCTCAGTGATGTAATCACGCCGTCCGGCGCCAGCGTAAAAATCACATCGGGAGCCGTCTCGATGATCGTCCGATAACGCTCCTCGCTCCGCCGCAATTCCGTCGCGATCCTCTCTGATCCATCCAGCGCGCGCAACTGCGAGCGGGTGATGATAAAGAGGAATATGCTGATCAGCACGCCGCCAATCAGATAGGGAACGGCATCGGCCCCGGAGGTGTGATCAAAGGTCGGGCGTGATGTAAAGAGCGCCTTGACGGCCGCGGAATAGGAGATCACCACCGTTGCCAGCAACCCAATTGCCAGCACGGTATGCGGAATCCAGATCCGAAGCGATCGTGTCGATTTCAACAACGTTCCTCTCCTCTCTTCAAATATACCGAGACCTCTCAGCCGGAAAAGGCAACGTCACCATTCCGACGGAATTCTTCAACAGCCACGTCCTGAAAATCTTTACAACCGATGTGCCGCATCGGATTATCAGAAGACGCGCAAACCCTCGGGCACTGTACTCCGCTCCCTTGGCCGCGTCATCTCCCCCTCCACTTCGGCGAGTGTCAGCGTATGCCCCGGAATCTCGCCGGCCAGCCCCAGCTCCAGTTGCTCCGACGGGCGTATCCTGGCAAATTCCGTCCGCCGCTCGGCGCCGCGCCGCGGAGCATGGACGAACAGCAATTGCGGAAGATCGTGCACCGGCCCATCCTCCTCGCGAGCCAGCCCCCTGACAAGTTCACGAACCAGCTCCGTGGAATGCGTGGCGGCGATAACCTGCCGGGGGCGCTCGCCGGCGACCGGATCGGCAGTAAAGTCCGTGCTCATCCTCCGCAGGTACGGGGCGACGATTCGCAGGAGATACGGATCAAGCCCGTTCTCCGGCTCCTCGATGCAGAGAACCCCATCGGCATCGGGATCATTACGCAGCACCACAAGCGCCATCAGCCGGAGCGCTCCCCCCGAAAGCATGCCGGGAGAGACCTGCTGTCCTCCCGAAAGCGTCACCCGCACGCCGGGACGACCCCGTCCATCCCGGTCATCCACGCCGATGGAACGGATGGAGGAGTGAAGCTCCGCGATATCCCGCGTAATTCTCTCCAGCGCGCCGGGCCGCTCGCGATAAATCCGCGCCAGCGCCGGCCCCAGATTTCCCCCATCGGCGCCGACGAACGAATGGGAATGCGTGGAACGACTGGAACGGATCGCCTCCGGATCAAGCGCCAGCGTGCGCCACGAGCGCATCTCCTCGCGAGCCGCGAAGGCGTGCGGAAACTCCGTGTTGGCGATTGTGCTCAGCACCGTCCGCTCGGCCCCCTGCGCCACCGCCGCCATATCGCCGCCACGGCCATCCTGATGCAGATAGATGGTCGCTATTCCCTCGTCGTTCCGGGTGGAGATAAACGGCACGATGCGTCCGGTCTTCAGCGTCGGCAGCCAGAACTCGCGACCGCGAACGATATGCCGGCGCGCCCACGGATCATCGCCCCGCTGGATGGGCTGCAATGCCTCGTGCATCACATACAGCCGCTCCACGCCGCGCGCATCCATCCGCCGCGCTATCTCCACCTCGTACCGCATCCGCGTATACCTGATCTCCCCGCGCGCTCCAAACGCATCCTCAACATCCGATGCCGTCAGCATCTCCACGGCCAGGCGCATGCTTCCGGCAAACGATCCATCCTCCCTCAGCGTAAACATCTCCCGTGGTTCGCCATGAAGCATATGGAAGGCGGTGAGAAGATCCGATTCCGCCAGCGCGGAGAGAAGCGCCAGCACCTCGAAAAGATTGCTCTTGCCGGCATCCCCCGCGCCGATGATCACCTGAAACGGCGCTATCTCCACAGCGGCGTCATGGAACATTCTGAACCCGTCGATTTCCAACCGTGTAATCATCTTCGAAATCCCTTATGGAGAAGCTGTGCGCGATATCATCTCTCAGCCGCCAACTCCCGACGCCGCCTATTGTCCGGGCGGGCGCGTTCACCGGCGGCCCAAGATAAACACCGCATGCAAATCACCGTCATCGGCCGGCGGGATTTCAGGGAGGGATGGCGTGCACAACAGAAAGCGCCCACTCCGGCGAAGGAATGGGCGCTTGTACTGTTCGATCCTCGGCGATCCCCTCGTTACTCGAAGCTGGGAACGTTCTCGACAAGCTGGGCAAGGCGATCGTGGCTTTCGAACAGGCCATCCTTCATGCCGGAGGCAACCATGCCGTCAAGATCCTGGATGGTCCCATAGGCAACAACGACGCTCATTTTCGTCGTCCCTTCCGTCATCGCCTCGAACGTCACCGTCTCGGTCAGGATATGTCCGGCCATCGGCTCAAATTCGAACGTCTGCACAACCCGCTCCGGCGGGACGATTTCCTTGTATACGCCGTTAAAGGCAAATTCATTTCCCTCCGTATCGTGCTGGATAAATCGCCAGACGCCGCCGACCTTTACATCCATCTTGTCAACCGTGGTGGTAAACCGTCGCGGTCCCCACCATTGCGGGATCATTGCGGGATCGGTGCACGCCTTGAACACAAGATCACGCGGCGCATCGAACATCCGGGAAATTCTGACTTCCAGTTTTTCCCGATCGACAACAAAATCGGTTTGCGACATGATATGCTCTCTGTGTTAGTATCAGTGATGAAGGGATTCGGCCAGTTTATCGAAGCTCTCATTCCAGCCCGTGCCGGTCATTGCGCGAATCTTTCCCGCCGGAATACCGGCATGATTAAGCGTCATTCGGGTTCCGCCATCATGCTCCTCAAACGTTATTGTCACCTCCAGTGCGAGCGGAAAATCTCCCATCCCGTAGTGCGACGCGGGAACCACATTTCCATCGGCATCCGCGAAGGAATCGGTGCAGACAAGGCGTTCAAGCGGAATAATTTCCCTGTACGTCCCCGTGCTCCAGAAATCCCGGCCTTCCGGGCTGCGCATGCAGTAGAGATATTTCCCTCCAACGCGAAGATCAATGCTGGCGAACGGTGCGGTGAAATTCTTCGGCCCCCACCATTTTACAAGATGCTCGGGATCGGTCCAGGCCTTCCAGACCAGTTCGCGTGGGGCATCGAACATGCGTTCAATAACCAGCGCATCAGTCGATGCCTCAGTATCGTGATTATGTTCCACGATTATTTTTCCTTATTGATTTGTATGTAATGTCCGCTCCGTGAATCCCACTGGCGCGGATAATATTCGCGACGATGCAATTCCGACCCTTGCGGGAGCGGAACAATCGCACGATTACGTTTATTATTATTCGTGGGCAGGCAGCTCACATTTCCGATATATTCACGGAATATCAGCCCTCATTATTCCGGATATTTATCATCCCGGAGGATGCCCGTGCACGAACATCCCCCAGACTGATACATTCAGGCGTGCTTATCGCAATTGACCATCCACGGCGTGCCATATTGATCGGTAAACATTCCAAAACGGGTCGCCCAGAATGTCTCCTGAATCGGCATCTGCACGGTTCCGTTTTCCGCCAGCGCGTTGAATATTCTGTCGGCTTCCGCCGCGTCATCCAGGGTGATCGATATGGCAAATCCCTTCGGCTGCCCGTAATCCTGGGGAGGAAGATCGGAGCCCATCAGCACGGTATCCCCCACCACCATGCGCGCATGGATGATGCTGTCGTGCCAGTCAGGCGGCACATGTTCCGCCATCGGCGAATCGCCATGCGTCTGCATCGCCACGATGTCGCCGCCAAGGCATTTCTGATAAAACTCGAACGCAACCCTGCACTGACCGTTGAAATTGAGATAGGGATTTACCTGCATCGTCTGCTCCGTGGATAATGAATAATTGAGAATTTCGTTTGCGTGTAATTTCCTGCCAGACTGTTGAATTACTTCCGGCAGTCAGACTGTTCAAGGACGATCAGATGCAAGGCGGCCGAACCTGAGCGAATGAGGCGTCCTTCTGGACGCCGCAGTGAGCGAACGGTGAAGGCCAACGCGGCAGATGACGTTGTTCAACAGTCTGCTACGCCGTATCGCTCCCCGGCTCCTTTGCCTGCTGTTGCAGCTCGCGGAGGTAATCCCCCAGACGGTCGAAACTCTCCTCCCAGAACCGGCGGTACTGCTCCACCCAGTTGGCAACGTCCCGGAGCGGCTTGGCCTCCAGACGGCAGGGTCGCCACTGCGCCTCCCGGCCACGCGTGATCAGGCCGGCGCGTTCCAGCACCTTGAGGTGCTTCGAGATGGCGGGAAGAGTCATGTCAAACGGCTCGGCCAGCTCCGTGACCGAAGCGGCGCTCGACGTGAGCCGGGCAAGGATCGCTCGCCGGGTTGGATCGGCCAGCGCGGCAAATGTGGCGCTGAGATGATCTGGCGACATAGTCATTACACCATTTGGTTAAATAAGCCTCTCGCAATATACGCAGCCCCATCGATCCTGTCAATAGGCCGGCACATCTGCCGATGAGTTTCATGAAAACGTTACATCGTCCAGGCTCGATGCTGACGCGTGCGCAGGCCGGATGGCCGACGTGTCACCGCGTTATCCGCAAAAAGCACGATTGTACGATGGCAATTGCAGTGGGCGACCGCGTGATGCGCGGGAAACGGAGAAGAGCGTGGACTGTACGGCCGGCCGGCGCCCCATGACCCCGACACAAAAACTTATCGCCGGCGAGCCGGCCACCGATCCTCTTCCCGATGCTCCAGCACCACCCGCGCCGCCGGATATTCCTCGCGAAGATGACGGGAAAGCCGTTCGGCAAAATAGACCGAGCGGTGCTGCCCGCCGGTACAGCCGAACGCCACCGATAAATTGGAGAACCCACGGTCCATATATGCGCGCACGGCACCATCCACCAGCGTCCGCACGCCGTTCCAGAATGACTCCACCGGCTCCTCCCGTTCAAGGAATTCCACCACCTCGGGGTCCAGCCCGCAGAGCGACTTGTACGGCTCGTACCGTCCGGGATTGTGGAGCGATCGGCAGTCGAACACAAACCCGCCGCCATGCTCGGAGTTCTCCGCCGGATAGCCGCGCCGGTAACTGAAGCTTCGCACCGTCACCGTCAGCCCATCCGCGTCGCCACCGGCAACCACCGGCGTTGCAACTACCGCGCTTCCGACGGTCGCCACCGTTCCGGGATCGCGGAGATCGGATGCGGCAATCCGCTCGAACACCGCTTGCAGTTCCGGGAGATCAACCGGGAGCCCGCGCTCCAGCACGCGCTCGATATTGCGGATCGCATACGGAACGCTCGCCAGGAAAAGCGGCTTCCGCTCGAAGAACCCGCGATAGCCGTATGCGCCCAGCGCCTGAAGAATTCTGATCAGCACATATCCCCGGTATTCCTCCACGAACCGGTCGCGATCCAACGCAACGCGGCCCGCCAGCGCATCCATGTACCGGCCCAGCAGCTCCTCGCGAAGCGGTTCGGGAAGATCGGCCTTGGCATCGTAGAGCAGCGAGGCGATATCGTACTGAAGCGCTCCCCGGCGTCCCCCCTGGTAATCGATCAGCCACGGATCGCCACCGCGCAGCATGATATTGCGTGACTGAAAATCGCGGTAGAGGAAATGGGTCCGGTCGGCGGTCAGCAGAAAATCGCACAGTCGCTCGAAATCACTCTGGAGGCGCGCCTCGTTGAAGGGAATGCCGGCCAGCTTGAGGAAGTGATATTTGAAATAGTTCAGATCCCACGCCATCGAGCGACGATCGAACTCCGCGCTTGGGTAGGCGACAGAATAATCAATGACGCGCCCGCCATCCACCTGCACGGCCGGAAGCAGCTCCACCACGCGACGATAATATTCAAGAACGTCCGGCGGAAATTCATCGCCGTTCCGTGCCGCCGCCAGCGCATCGAAGAGGGTGATATCGCCAAGATCCTCCTCCAGATAGAGCCCCTGCGCCTCATCGGCGATATGGATCTCCGGAACCGGAAGGCCAGCCGAACGGAGCGCGCGCGAGTAGGAGAGGAACGCCCTGTTCTCCTCGTGATCCGGCCCGAAGACCCCCACCACGCTTGTGCCGTCCTGATCGATCAGCCGAAAGAGTTTCCGGTCGGAACCATGCGCGCGAAGATCGATGATCGCCTCCGGCCTGTGACCGAATCGCTGCTGATAAAGGGAGAGAAGCTGGGATTTCATGCGGGAAGTTGAGCAAAAAATGAACGTCGGCAATCTCCTTGAACAACGACGGGAACCCGATAACCGGATTCCCGCTTCCGTGCCGAACGCACTGCATCATTATCCGTGAGCCGACCGAACTTACCAGACGATCAGCACCGCCGCGCCCGCAATCACCGCCGCCCCGGCCAGCCGCACCGCGACCGGACGCGCAACCCGTGCCATTACCGCGGTCATGCCGATTCCCGCCAGATGAAGCAGCGCGGTGGAGAGGAGAAAGCCGCCGCCATACAGCACGCCCGGGGTGCCGGCAGGCATCTCCGTGCCATGGGCATGACCATGAAAAAGCGCCATCAGACCGACGATCGCCATCGCGGCGGGGAGTGGCATCCGCACCGCCGCGGCAATCAGCACCCCCAGAACAAGCACGGAGCCGATAATCCCCGGCTCAACCATCGGGATGGTAATCCCCGCAACGCCGAGAAGTCCGCCAATCATCATCACCGCAACGAAGGAGAGCGGCAGATACCAGCGCGCCTTTCCCCCGGCCTGACCGGCCCAGATGCCGACAGCGATCATCGCCAGGATATGATCAAGCCCCTGCAAGGGATGCGCGGCGCCTCCGAAAAATCCGCCATGCCCCCCCGGGAGCGGATGAGCATGCAGAACCGACGGCAACATCATCGCGGTCAGAACCGCGACGAATGGAAGGGCAAATCGTGAGATACGGGGAGAGAAATTCATCATGTTGATAGTTTCGATACGCCGCCACCAAAACGGCGTGAAGAGTGAACTGCCGGAGCAGCTTGGATGTCACGATCGAATCGACGAAATTCGGACTCAATCGGCGGCCAATATAATTCGGCGGAGGATATCCGCCATATCGTGGTTTGAACGATCAAGAATTATTTCAAACCATTGTTCAGACATCGGGTCACAAGCGGAAAAATGGGAGGTCCACTCTCCTCCATTACGTTCAGTTATCGCTCTGAAACCATGATGTACCGATATACGGTTCCTCTCTCCATAGGAATTCTCTCGCTCCTTCTCCAGAGCTGCCTCCCCGCATCCCACACACTTACCACCGGCGCCGCCGCCGGATATTCCGAAGCCCGCCGCACGCTCGAACAATCCCGCGCCCTCCCTTCGCTTGGCCGCGACCGCCGCATGGTGCTTGATGAGGCGGAAACATGGCTGGGCACCCCATATCAGTTCGGCGGCGTCACCCGCTCCGGCGTCGATTGCTCGGGATTCGTCTGCAATGTCTTCCGCGTTGCCGATCGCAGGCTCCCCCGCAACTCCGGCGAACAGGCGCAGGTGGGATCATCGGTCAATCTGACGCAGGTTCTCCCCGGCGATCTTGTTTTCTTTAACACTTCCGGCAGTGGTGTTTCTCACGTCGGAATCATGGTGGATCGCGATTCATTTATTCATGCATCCACTTCCAGCGGCGTTATCGTCAGCCGCCTGAGCGAATCATATTACAGCAGCCATTTCATGTTTATCAAGCGTGTGCTGAATTGATTGTTGATTTTTTCGTTGTTGTCGTTGTTGTCGTTGTTGTCGTTGTTTTTTTCGTTCTCTATCGTTTTTTCGTTCTTTTTCGTTGTTGTCCGGGCGGGTTTAAAACCCGCCCCGACGTGCACCGACAAAACGACGTGCACCGACCAAAACGACGCGCACCGACCAAAACGACGCGCACCGATGACAAAAGAAACAGACGATCAGCGATCTCATATTACGTTCTTATAACGCAGGAATGGCATTAACGAAGGATATGTTTGCGGTCATGTTGAAATCCCCATCGAGATTCTTCCCTGGAATTTCGATTTTACTCTTTCCACATATCGCAGCATAATGCTCACATTCAACCGACTGCTTCTTCCGGCACTTCTGGTGACGTCCCTCTCACTGGTAAGCTGCAAGGATGATGCAACAACAACAGCCACCACGGACGGCAATGCCGTCGATTATTCGTTTGTGGTTATCGGATGCAACCGCCTCGACAAGGCCGATACAAATACCGCGAACCCGAGCACTGCCAACCTGGAACAGTTGAGCCGTACATTTTCCGAAGTAGCGCAGATGAGCCCCAAACCGGATTATCTCTTCTTTGCCGGGGACATGGTGCTTGGATATACGCCCGATACCGTCCAACTCGCCATTCAGCTGAAAGCATGGAAGGCCGCCTACGAGGCATCGCCGCTGGCCGGATCGGGGGTGAAACTGGTGGCCGTTCCGGGAAATCATGAGGTCCAGAACGACAAGAAAATAGCCTATGCCGCGGCGGAACGTCAGTGGTTGAGCATTATGGCGCCCTATATCAATGGCAGCAACGGCCCGGCGGCGGGGGGCGCGGACAGCCTTGCAACCGACCAGAGCCGGCTTACCTACTCGTTCAATTTTAAAGACGCGCATTTTGTTGTGTTGAATACCGACCCGGTTGGAAAG
>JBDSJW010000387.1:0-11304 GCA_039917235.1 Kapaibacterium sp. (SeqCode)
AATCGAACCTGCGAGAAATTGCTGAACGGATTCGGCACATTCTGACTGAGTTGAACGGCCTGCATGATGGGTATTTCATCCACTGAGGAACCATCGCCTATCGAGAAGGACCATATGCTGGACCATGCGCTGGTCCCTGCCGGATTCCGGGCCTGGACTCTCCAGTAATAACGATGGATTGTCTGAAGCGGCCCCAGGGTGCGGGTCGGAGAGGTGAGCGTGGAATCATCAATAATCAGGGATGTGAACGTATTATTGTCGGCAACTTGGAGCCTGTAGGTCATTGCACTTGCCGAAGCATTCCAGTTGAGCGTCGTCGTTACCGGCAAACCATAACTCCCATTGAGAGGTGTGAGCAGCACGACAGTCGCGGGAGGCGGTATCGCTTTCTTGATCTTCACGAGCATCATATCTCCACCTCCGCCCGTCATGATCGTCCCCGATCCTGTTTCACCACAAGCAACATAGCCGTCGGCAACCTCGATAACATCGTATGCTAGATCGTATCCTGTCCCTCCAATTTTCTCTTCCCAGTCAAGTGTTCCATCCTTCTTCGTCTTCACCACATACATATCCTGTCCACCATGCGTCTTGTACGTCGTGTATCCGGCAACGATAAACCCACCGTCCGACGTCTGGCGTCCCGACCATGCAAATGATTCCGATGTGGCGTTCCCGAAGTGTTTGTTGATAAGCGACGTTCCCGTCGTGTCAATGACAAGAAGCCAGATAGTACCGACATTCGCTGTTACTGAGCTGGATGACCCGCCGATGATCGCATAATTCCCCTCGCTTGTTTCGAACACGCGGTAGACCGAATCATCGAAGGTGGAACCGCTGCTGAATGTCTTATCCCACTGCTTCGTACCGTTGGAATCGACTTTCACGACCCAGTATTTTTCTAGCTGGTTGATCGTGGTGTGACCCACGAGCAGACATCCTCCGTCGCGTGTCTCGATCGCCCAATGGGCATGCTCTCCCGTTCCTCTGTCATATGTTTTTTCCCATACCACATTCCGCGCGGAATCATAGCGGATCAACCACATATCTCCTTGAGGATCATCCTTCGAATCTGTATGCCCTCCAAAGTAGTAGCCCCCTTCCTTCCGTTCTACAAAGAAATGGAAATGGTCGCTTCTGGAGTAATTGACCTCATTGTGCCACTCCTCTCTTCCATTGCTATCGATTTTATAGGCCAATGCCGACTCGCTGCCGGAAAACTGCACTCCCGTGAATCCCCCAAATATCAGTCCCCCATCGCGGGTCTGTCCCGAGCCAAAGATCGTTTCCTGAACGCCCGATGCGCCATATGTACTATCCCATCGCTTGTTCCCAAGTGAATCGAACCGAGCCACCCAGAATTTCCGGCTCTGCTGTTGGTTCGATGTGGCACGACCGCCGGCGGTAATAAACCCTCCGTCGGCTGTTGGGTAAATGTTGTAAGCGAAATCGGAATAAGGACCTCCATATGCCTTAATCCATTCCTGGGCAAATGCCCTGGTAAAAGGAAAGAGTGAGAGACAGAGCATCGTAGCAAGTAATCGTTTCACGATATATCTCCGGTTTTGGTTTAGCCTGGGAAAGTAATCGCCATGCATACGGCGAATCATGGTTATCAACTTCAGAGACAGCGGCGTCGGCTTTATCAGAATGAGCAAGCCTTATTGGTGATGCAGCGTTCGTGCAGTCGTCTTCCCAACACTTAATGCTGGGTGGAAGGATGGCCGACCTCAGCCAAAAGCTCTCGGACCTCCTTTTCTAATTTCACCTCGTCCCCTTGAAAGAAACCCATATGCTTAAAGCGCAACGCACCTTCCGCATCGGAGACAAGCGTATACGGCATATCCGTTCCATTCAATTCGCTCAAGAGATCTTTATTAGGATCAAGGAGGACCGGGAATGTATACCCCTTTGAGGTGATATAGGGAGCGACCCTCGCAATGGTCTTTGTATTGTCGACCGATACAGCTATGTAGACGGCACTATCACCCAGCTTCTTCATTATGGGGTATGTGGCCTGCATCTCCTCTTTGCACGGCTTACACCATGTTGCCCAAAAGCTCAGCACCGTCACTTTGCCCTGTCCAAGTTTGGCGACGGATGTTTGCTCTCCACTCTGTGTGGAGAGCAAATTGGTCAGCTTTGACAGATTCTGTGCCGACACCCCGCTTGTGAGCATCGCACTCAGCACAAGCATCGTAAGGACCGAGAATCGTATACGCATGAGATACTCCTGATTAATTATCGATGTACGGCCGCTATGAGTTTGCGGAGTTCTGCATAGATAAACGCACCAGCCTATATACCAGCCCCTTCCTCCAATAATGAAGAAAGGGCTTCTGTGACAGGCGTTATCGCACGATGGTCATCCGTCGCGAAACCGATATCGAACGGCTCGGTTGCGCCGATGTGAAACGGAAGGCTCTTTATCGTCCGAACCGTGAAATTCACTGTATCCACCATCCAGATTTTGGTGATATCCATCGCAGCACCATGAGGATTTGCCACTGAATATGTTTTGCACGTATCCTGGGCGAACAGTGTCACCCCGGTGAAAAAAAGAAGAGCGCGATCGTAGTAGGTATGCTGATTGATTTCACTGTCATTCCTCCATTGGAGTTTATGGTTTGTAATGCTGTTTGAAGAGTTACTGGTCTGTGTTCGGTTAGCGGATGCCCGGCCATTAACAGGGGGCATTTCCGTTGATACTATCTCCCGGAGCGCGAGGGATCTTCCGGGAGATAGTATCGGCCACATTATGCGGCGCCTTCCTCCACCTTCAATACAAATGGCGCGGTGATGATCTTCCCACGATGCTGAAACTGCCCCCACACCTTGTAGTAACCGGCGCTGGGAAAGTTTGTATGGAAGATCACATTAGACCCATGCTCCGTTGCCGCTCCGGCGCCCGAATCCGATTTCACTGTCCCGTGATCCATTGCGCCGTGGGCCATCGATCCGTGATCCATCCCGCCTTCCATCGGATGCGTGTGGAGATAAACCTTCGTATCGCTCGATAGAAGCACGGCGTGGCCCATAGCTCCGAGATATGGTTCCAGATCGGTAATCGGCTTCCCCTTGGCGTCCCGTACCTGGAAATGGAGCATGACATCCTTTCCCGCGATGATCTTACCGGGCATCGGCATAAGAGCGACCTGATACGAAGAACTGCTCTTTCGCTCCGGCTCGCCCTCGGGGGCCGACGATACCGACTTCAGCATCCATCCCCCTTCGCCAAGCGTATCGGGAACAGGGAGTATCGATACCACCGTTGGCTGCGTGCCTGCCGTGGAGAATTCGTATTGCGGAACTTCCTGTGATCGGCCATGCGGGGTATAATCGGCGTAGAGCTTGTAGGTGCCGGCGCGGGGAACGATCGCATCGACCGTGAAGACACCTCCCCCCTTGTATTGCGGATGAATGTGGTTGAACCAGCTCAGATCGTTCGATACCAGTATCAGGTGCATAAGTTTCTGATGCACCGTATCGAATTGATCGATCGGGCTGCCGGTCTTCATGTCGGTGATGCGAAATGTCCATTTCACGGGCTTGCCGGGAGCGACATCCCCGGACTCACTCGCCACGTCGAATTTCGTTGTTGGATCGGGCTTGGCGTGGTCGTGATCCGCATGCGAGTGGTCATGCCCGTCGCTGCTGTCGACTACGCGCGTGGCACCACCTGCGATTGAAGAATCGGAACGCAACTGTCCCCCATCCTTGGATTCCTTCTGACATCCCGAGGCGATAAGACAGGCGAATACCGCCGCAATCGTCAGGCTGCATCCCTTGAGATTATCGATTAACACTGCCATGCAGGTTTCATGCTCCTATTCATATTGGTTGATAAATAGATTCGGTTCGATACGATTGGCAGATCACGGAGTATCAGTGTCCATATCACTGCTGCCGCCACTCCTTCATCTGAGTGATTTCCTTCTCCTGTCCGGTGCTTCCACTGCGACCAGGGTGGCAAACGCTCGTCGTACATCGGCGCGCGGCAAGCTCGATCCCCCGTGCTTCGGATTCCGTCTGAGCGATCGCAGCGCCGAATGCTCTCCGTCGAAGCCCGAACTGTCCCCCCAGCTCGATCTCCTGCGTCAACCCCAGTTTCCCTCCCCCGCGCCGGCGAATGGAGCATCAGTAAACGCACGGGCGACCGCCTCGTCGGATGTAAGGCGGACGGTATCGGATACCTGTGCCCGCGCATCGCCCACCGAACCAGATAGAACAAGCACGAGGAGCACGAGCAGACGCACCCAGGATGACCGTCGCAACGGAGCCGACAGTCCCTTTCCCTTCGCGATGACATGATGCTGTAAACGGAACATTTCCGGGATCGCTTTTGAATCAACTCGGAGGAAATCACATCGCGGCGGTGGGTGATCTGAAAATCACGGCACCGAACGAGATGGGTTTGTACGATAGGGAATCATATACAGCAATGGTCCGCAGGCGGTACGACCCAGGCTACAGAGTATTGGGAATACGAGAGAAGTGGCATGGCGAGGTTGGACCTGTGCCCGGCAGCAGTATGGGCGTGCGGAAACACGCAAGGCTGTCCGAGTGGTCAGGCTCCCCGCGAAACGGCTAAATCAGCAGAACGGAAATTCGGAGATAGGTAGCGTGCGCTATCGATGCCAGGAACGGAGGTGAGGCACCGATCTTGAACAATCTCTCATCGTCCCGGTCGCAGTTCCAAAGGAGTGCGGGAGCAACGAAGTAGAGAACCGTGAGAGTCTGAACCATCGTGGGACTCGATGGAATGATTGCATTGTCGACGGCGGTATGGGTTGAATGCCCATCAAAGCAGCAGTAGGATGCCTCGTTTGGGTGCGGGACACAGTGGACGTTATCACACTGCTCTACACATGGCGCATCATCGTGTTCGGCGGCATTGTGATGATCATCACAATGATGACCTGCAGCCTCGGAACCTTCATGATCATTGTGATGGCATGATCCATGGGACGATGCGGACTCCTCATCGCACTCATCGTGACGATGCTCGTTTCGCTCAAGCGATCTGACCACCGCCGCGTAGCCCGCACAGGTGCGCGCCACGGTCACGGTCGGGAACACCAGCGAGACAATCAGCGACAGGATTGTCAGCAACGATATGGAGAGTCTGATCGACAAGATTATTTAAAGTACATCTATACTGTCTGGAAGTCAAGGACTGACGTCGAATGTCGGAAAAGCATCCCCTTGAGGCCACCACCGGTCGAGATATGAGAACTGTGATCGTCCCCGGCTGAAGTCGATCATGAGAATAGTTGATAAACTCCTGATAACGATCGAGAAGGAAGACAGTCTCCTCTGCTGGCGCTGATTTCTTCGTATCTCGGTCGAATAGCTCCCTCAACGTAGCGGGGGTAATTTCCCGACCGCTACGCCGAAGCTCTTCGTAAAGGTTCGCTATCAGCAGCTCCATCTCTTCCAGGCGATCGTTGATGATGGCATAGTAGGTTGCCCCCCGCCTGGCCCGATACTTTACGGAATCCCAGTGCTTGGGATGAATCTTCAAGCCGGTTGCGACCTTGAATCGCTTCCAGTTGCACCAGAAGTGAACGTTGATGGGGGTTTCCTGTTCGCTCTTGGAGTCTTTCAGATAGAACTAGCTTGGTATTTCATGCCTCTTGAGTAGTTGATTTGGGGGAGAAGCTTGGCGGAGGCAATATAATACTGGGGGACGAGGTGGGGGACGACAAAATGGATATTTCGCCATATGGGATCATGCAGCAGGATAGGGATGGCTTATCTCAAATCGCCTTACAAAGCCCTTAAAACAAGGACAGAACGAAAAAGGGCAGCTAACCGAGATATCGTTAGCTACCCTCATTTGTACTCCCAACGGGATTCGAACCCGTGCTACCACCGTGAAAGGGTGGCGACCTAACCACTAGTCGATGGGAGCATCGACCCTCATTTTCTGAGGAAGGACGCCAAAATACGGTCATCCGGCGGTATCTCGCAAACGGCGGACAATTTTTTACGGTGTTGCGGTGCGGCCATCCCCAATCAGCAGCTTCCTGACAATCACCCTTCCCCCCTCATCTTCCCTGACGATCCGGAATCCGGCGGTCAGATACATCGCCAGCGGGCCGAAGTGATTGAGCGCTTCCCCCTCGACATTCCTGAGCGGATAAGCCTCGGCGACCGAAAAACCCTGGTCGCGAAACCCGTCGCAGGCGGCCGACAGGAGCTTACGCGCAATCCCCTCTCCGCGATACGGTTTCGCTATCACAAAACAGGCGATCGAGCCGATCATCCCCTCCTCCCCGCCCGGTACGCCATCAATGTTCGGGATCAGCGTTCGCGGCGCGGCGCTGAGCCACCCGATGGGACGGCCGTCGCTGTAGGCAAGATAGCCGCGCATCCTCCGCTCACAGATCAACGGGATCACCGCCGAACGGTTCTCGGACGCCGTGCGATCGTTCCACTCCCCCGCTTTATGATCGGCATAAAGCCAGTTGCAGTAACAGGAGGCCCAGCGGGGGTTGTCGGCAAACGCGTCGGTATCGAAGAAGGCAAGGTAGTCGTCGAGAAGTTCGGGGCTGAGGGGACGGATAATGATGTCCGGGATATCATTCATGGTCTGGTCAGAGATGGTTCGGTTGAATGATGATTCTGTTGAGCATCAGTGCACACGGCGGCGATTGGAATGATAGGATTCCGGATGTGATCATCACCCATCAATCCGGCGCGCCGAAATAACCAGAAAAAAGGGAGACCGGCAAACACCGATCTCCCTTCAAAAATCTTCACGTTATCGGGGCATCCGTGGGCCGGATCGCCTAATCCTTATGCGCTCCGCCATCCTTGCAGCAGTCCGGAAGCTCCTTGTAGGCGGCATCGTTCCGCTTTACACTCGCGGTGGAGTAGCCGGTTTTGGAGATCGCGTCCTCGATCTGCTTCTGCGTCTCCGGCGTGTTGTTGGCAACCTTCACGAACACGGTCTTCGTCTCCACGTCAACATCGGTCTGTGCGTCCGGCATCGCGCTGTGGATGCCCCCCTTGATCGCCTTGGCGCAGGTCTCGCACTGCATCGTCGGTACGGAGACCTTGATCACGTTCGGATCGTTCGATGTGGCAAGCGATGCGCTCTTTCCGTTCCCCGCCTTATCGCCGGCCATCTGCATCGCCGGCTTTGGGGTCTCCGGCGGCCCGCTCTTCTGGCAGGCGCCAAGCGCCAGGGCAAGCGCCACGGCAACGCCCGTCATCAATGATTTCACCATGATTTCTCCTTATGTTTGAATGAGTTTCCCGGAAGCTTCCCTGTTCCCCTCCAGCACCGCACCCATTGCGCTGCGCGGCCGGCCCGATAAGCCGGGAAGGGTAATGCCAATATCGCCAATTGTCGGCTTGATTCTAAGCCATCGTCCGGTGGCCCGCTGAGTGACGATTGTTTCGTGATGATCATGTGATCCCGCCGATCTTTCCTCACGTGGCGCGACATTTGCCGATTTGATCGTGCGTTGTACACGTTTCGAATAAAGATTTCAGGAGGATATTATGCCGGAACTTATCAGGCTCCTCACCGATGACCATGGGACTATCACCCATCTGGTCGCTGAGGATGAGGAGCGTCTAACGGTCGCTGACCTGGCCGAACGGATCGCCGCCGGAGATGACTACTATATCACCTTCGGGGAGGAGACACACTACCATATTACAATCGTCGCGGAGGATGGTCATCTGGAGCCGACCGTTGACGATGAGGATGGGGAGCATACAATATGGGATCTCCCGACCGAGGAGGATCCGGCCGAGAGCGGGATCGAGGAGATTTTTGAACAGATGGAGCGTCTGGGCGAGTTCGATGACGCAAGCTCCGGCGTCGTGGATATGGAAGAGAAGAACGACGATACCTAGCAGACTGTTGAAGGACGTCATCCGCGGCGTTGGCCTTCACGGTTCGCTCACTGCGGCGTCCAGAAGGACGCCTCATTCGCTCAGGTTCGGCCGCCTTGCAGCTGATCGTCCTTGAACAGTCTGTGCAGTCGAAGTAATTCAATAGTCTGCTGGGAATCACGCATGAAACGTTTCCGTCGGCGCTTCCGGCCGCGTCCGCTCACGACGCGGCGGAAGGGATTGTACGCGGCTCTGGTGGCCGTGCCGCTGCTCGCGATCTTCACATTCGGCAACCACGGGCTGCTCAATCGGATTGAGCTTCAGAGCCATGTGGATCAACTCCACCGCGATCTCTATCGCGATCGCGCGGCAGGTGATTCGCTGAAAGCCGAGATCACAAAAATCCAGCGGGACTCCTCCTCGGTGGAACGGCTTGCGCGCGAGCGCTACGGCATGGTCCGCTCCGGGGAGACCATCTACCGGGTGAACGAGTGATGGAGGAAACCATCGCCATCGGCGTTGATGTGGGGGGAACAACCATCAAGGCCGGGCTGGTGCGGGGGGATGGCACGCTTCTCCGCCATGCCGCGTTCGATACGCGCGCCGCGCATGGGCCTGACGCGGTGATCGAACGGATGGCGGAGGCAATCAACTCCCTCCTCAACGGCGACGAACCTGTCGCCTCGATCGGCCTTGGCGTTCCGGGCGTCGTCAACAATCGCGGCGAAATCTCCTATCCCCCGAACTTTCCCGGCTGGGGCGTTGTCAACGTCGCCGAACGACTGCGGCCGTATCTGCCGGCGGGAATTCGCATCGTTGTGGAGAACGATGCCAATGTCGCGGCCTATGCCGAGGCGCGGGCCGGCACCGGCAGCAGCGATCGCGACTTTCTCTTTATCACGCTGGGCACCGGCGTCGGCGGCTGCATTATCTCGGGCGGCAACATCTGGCGGGGCGCCACCGGCGGAGCGGGGGAGATGGGACATGTCTCCATCGATATCAACGGCCCCCTCTGCAACTGCGGCGCGCGCGGCTGCATCGAGGCGTATATCGGCCACCGCTATATGGCAACGGAAGCCGCGCGACGCCTGGAACGCGACCCCGACTCGCTTCTGCACGCGATGATCGCCGCCGGCAAGGAGCTGGACCCGAAACTTGTGGATGAGGCGGCGGTTGCCGGCGATCCGTTCGCGCGGGAGTTTCTGGCGGAGATGGGAACGCTCCTCGGTGCGGCGCTGGCCTCCATGACAAACATGACCGATATGCACCTGGTGATCGTCGGCGGCGGGCTTTCGCACGCGGAAAAATATCTGCTGGGGCCGGCCCGCCGGTCGTTACAGCTTCGCGCCATCAAATCGATATCGCTCGATGTTGAACTCCGCGTGGCGCGTTTCTCGAACGATGCGGGGATGATCGGCGCCGCGCTTCTATCGCTTGCATCGTAACGTTAATCCACGGATACCACGTGACTTTTCCGGCGTATATCTATCTGTTCGGATATCAGATCCATCCTCATCTTCTCTTCGAATCGCTCGCCTACACGATCGGATTTCAGACATTTCTGCGGACCAGAAAATTCTGGAAGCATCCTGTTGTCCCGCAGCAGCAGAACCTCTGGCTTATCGTCGGCTGCATCTTCGGCGCGCTGATCGGATCGAAGCTGCTGAACATGCTGGAGATGCCGCTGGATTACTGGGCGCATCGGGATGATATCGCGTACTGGCTGGAGGGGAAGACGATTGTGGGGGGATATATCGGCGGATGGCTTGGCGTGGAGATCGTCAAGAAGAAGCTGGGAATCACCTACGCCACCGGCGATGCCTACGTCTTTCCGCTAATTATCGGCACGGCGATCGGTCGCGTGGGCTGCTTCCTCTCCGGCCTTCAGGACCAGACCTACGGCACCCCCACATCGCTCCCCTGGGGGATTGATTTCGGGGATGGGATTCCGCGGCATCCGGCGCAGCTCTACGAGATCGTTACGGTCCTCACGGTCGGGGTCTATCTTCTGTTCCGCATCCGGCGGCCATACGTGAACGGGTGGCTGTTCCGGTTCTACATGTTCACCTATTTTCTCTTCCGGTTTCTCGTGGAGTTCATCAAGCCGAGATATCATCCGCTCGGCCTGAGCGCCATTCAGATCGCGTCGCTTGCCGGAGCCATCTACTGCGCCCGGATCTTTCTCCGGGACAATCCCTACAACTTTCCAGCGAACAAGAGATCATCCTATGTCTGATCGCCCATATCTGTTCTATGAACTGACCAACAGCATCTGCTCAACCTGTCTGCGGAAGGTGGAGGCAAAAGTGGTGATCGAAAACGGGAGCGTCTACCTCCTGAAGTACTGCCCGGAGCATAAGCACCAGCGCGTCCTGATCTCCACCGACGCCGATTATTACCAGCTTACGCGCCGTTTTATGAAGCCCGGCCAGCTCCCGAAGCATTTCAACACGCCGGTCCGCTACGGCTGCCCGTACGATTGCGGCCTCTGCCCCGATCACGAGCAGCATAGCTGCCTGACGCTGGTGGAGATCACCGACGGATGCAACCTGACCTGCCCGATCTGCTACGCGGAGTCATCGCCGCAACGGATGAAACACCGGTCGCTGGAACAGATCGAGTTTATGCTGGACCGCATCGTGCGGAATGAGGGGGAGCCGGATATCGTGCAGATCAGCGGCGGCGAGCCTACGCTCCACCCCGATTTCTTCGCGATCCTCGATATGGCAAAGGCCCGCCCGATCAAGCATGTGATGGTGAACACCAACGGCATCAGGATAGCGCAGGACCGGGAGTTCGCCAAACGGCTGGCCAGCTATATGCCCGGCTTCGAGATCTATCTCCAGTTCGATTCGCTTGAGGTGGAACCGCTGAAAATCCTCCGCGGCGCCGACCTCTCGGATATCCGCATCCGGGCGATGGAGAACCTGAACAAGTATAACATCTCCACCAACCTCGTCGTGACGCTGAAGAAGGGGTTGAACGATCACGAGATCGGGAGCATTATCGATTATGCGCTGAAGCAGCGATGCGTCCGCGGCGTTACGTTCCAGCCGGTACAGGTTGCCGGGCGACTTGAGGATTTCGATCCCGCGGTGGACCGTCTTACGCTCGCCGAGGTTCGCCAGGGAATCCTCTCGCAGAGCGATGTCTTCAGGCCGGAGGATATCATCCCGGTCCCCTGCCATCCCGACTGCCTGGCGATGGGCTACGCGCTGAAGATGGGGGGAAAGGTGATTCCGCTGACCGGCATGATCGACCCGGCAATCCTTCTTCAGTCCGAGGGGAGCACCATCGTGTACGAGCAGCATCCGGAGCTGCGCGATCATCTCTTCAAGCTCTTCTCCACATCCCACTCCCCCATTTCATCGGCCATGACGCTGAAGCAGCTTCTCTGCTGCATCCCGTTTATCAGCGCCCCGGCGGAGATCGGCTACGAGAACCTCTTCAGGA
>JBDSJW010000388.1:0-23644 GCA_039917235.1 Kapaibacterium sp. (SeqCode)
TCGAAGTCGGTCTTTATCGGCAGCCAGCCGCTGTATGACTCGCTGATCGCCAAATATGATCTCTATAAGGTGTACGATATCCCCGCCGGGCGGCGCGATATCATCTACGGGAAGATGGACGGAAATATCAAGACCGATATCTCCCCGGATGGCCCCATCTCCGTTGATGTGTACGACGTGGACGCGAAGCGGGCGGCGGACCTGGCGAACGATGTGATCCACTACACCAACGTCCTTGCGCGCGAGATGAACCGGCGGGAGTCCGAGCCGATCACCCGCTACGTCGGCGATCGGTTTGATTCGGCGAGGGTGGAGCAGGATCGTCTTGGCGCAAAGCTGAAGGCGGTGATGCAGAACACGAAGATCTACGACCCCGAGGGGCAATCCAAGCTGATCGGCACCGCCCTTGTCGATGCCGAGGCCAATGTCTCCGTGCAGCGCGGCCTGGTGGCAACCTTTACCAAGGCCCTCGGCGCGGACGATCCACGGACCCAGCAGGCGAAGCTTCTCCTCCAGCAGGCGGAAGAGCAGAGCCGCCGCCTTTCGATGGGGAACGCCGGGGTGCTCCAGGGGCCGGCGATCGACAAGATGCCGGCGGCGACCATCGAGTTCCTCAAGGTAAAGCAGGACTATGAGGTCAACGGGAAGGTGATCGCCATTCTCCAGCCGTTGTACGAGCAGACACAGTTCGAGGAGCTGCGCGATATCCCTGTGCTCAACGTGCTGGACAGGGCCTTTCCGCCGGTCAAGAAGGCGCGTCCCAAGCGGAGCCTGATTCTGGCCTCCGCGTTTGTCGGGACGCTGATCATCGGGTATCTGGTTATGGCCGTGATCGCCTACTTCCGGAACTTCCGCCGTCGCTACCGGCTCTACACAACCGCCGCGATTCCGCTGGCGATGACCAACGGCGACGGGCGGGGCGGAGACCATTCATGATGGTTCCGGCGGCCGGTCCATACAGCCGGTTCGACGAGAGCCTGATTCCCGGATGGAAGGGGAAGATCGTGCTCGGCGCTCTGGTGCTGGCGATCATGGCGTTCGCCGTCTATATTACCACCATCATCCCGTTCGATCCGGGAATGGTGATGCTTGGGCTGGCCGGCGCCGGGCTTAGTGCCTATATCTCCTGGCGGTACGAGCGGTTCTGGGTCTATATCGCGCTCCTTGCCCATCTGGCGATGATGGTGGACAGCACGCCGGAATCGATCGGAAGCGGCGAGATCGCCTTTGCCGTGGCCGTGCTTGTCGGGATGGGGGTCTGGTTCTTCAAGGAGCTTGTGATTCACCGCCGTCCCATCATCAGAAGCGGCTTCGATCTTCTTCTGTTCACCTTCATCCTTCTCAGCAGCCTGGTGGCGCTGCTGGCGAACATCCTGAACGACGGCGATCTCTTCTCGTACCTGAAGGAGATGGGGATCATGCTCGACGTGATGTTCTATTTTCCCCTCAGGAAGTTTCTCAATACGCGGGAGGATGTGATGAAGGTGATCATCGCCTTCGCGCTCCTTTCGATGGTCAATGGCGGCGTTGCGTTTGCGGGATACCGGCAGAGAATCGCCGAGGCGGTGTTTCAGTGGGAGATCGGGCATTCCCGCAGCAACCTGAATGAGTTCACGTCGATGGCGTTTCTGATTGCCATGGCGGCGGTCTTCGCCACGGCGCGCACGCTGAAGACCAGCATCCTGGCGCTTGGCGGGGTGGCGGCCGGAGCGCTCTTCCTGGTGATCTCCTTTTCCCGCAGCCCCATCGTGGCGGGGTTTATCGGGACATTTACGATGATGGCGCTCATTCCGTTCAGGCAGAGCCGGCGCGTCTTCCTTGCGCTGGGCTTCTCGCTGGTGATCGGCGCCGCCGTCGGCTTCCTCTTCTTTCCGCAGTACGTCTCGATGCTGGGCTCGTCCATCTCCACGCGACTTCTCTCGGTGGCGGAGGCCAGCTCCGACCGCTCGCTGAACTCCCGCATTGTGGAGTCGGAGGCGCTGCTTCAGGATCATATCGCGGTCTCCCCGATCATCGGCGACGGCTACGGTGTCGCCTTCTCGTTCCTCGATCCGCTTACATCGAAAACCGCGCGTGGGACCTTCTCCCACAACGGCTACATCTGGTCGATGTACAAGTTCGGCATTCCGATCGCGCTTATGCTGCTTGGGTTGATGATCTATCCGCTTGCCCGTCTGCTGCTGATCGCTCCCCGTCGCCAGGATGGCTTCGAGCGGGCGGTGATGGCGACATGCGTTGGCTACATGGTCTGCGCGTTTATCGTCCATATGACATCGAACCTGTTTACGCAGGTCTCCAGCGTCTTCAACTTCGCCCTCTGCTGGGCGCTCCTTGATTACGTCCTCCGCAACAGCCGGTACAGGACCATCATCATCCGGCGAACAGAGGTTTATGAGCTTCCGGCCGGAACCGGCCCGGCCGACGGGGCGGCATAAGATGCTCTCCAAGCGGGTGAAGATGCTGGGGGTCGGGGCTGATATTGGCGTTACCGTGGCGCTTCAGGTGCTAGGGTCGGCCGTGGCCTTCCTCTTCCAGATGCTGGTGCTCAGGGCGCTCAGCAAGGATGATTCCGGCATCTACTTCCTTGTGAACTCCTACGTGACGATCGCAAGCGGGCTTGGCGATTTCGGCCTGGCGGCGGTGATCACCCCCCGGCTCTCGGTTGCGCGGGGGGAGGCCACGCCGGCCTTCAAGGTGGCGGTGCATATACGGATCGCCGCGCTGCTGCTGAGCTGGATTCTCCTCAATCTCTACCTGGTGATCATCGGGCAGGGGCAACTGCTGCTGCTTACGAACGCGGCGTATCTCTGGGTGCTTCTCAGCTCGCGGGCCACCGGCCTTCGCCAGCTTTACGAGATCCTCTGGCGGCTCCGCGGGCGCACCTACGTGATCACTGCCATCACCATGATCGATGCCACCATCGGGCTGGTGGGGCTCTATCTCGTCTATCGCTTCGGGCATGTTACCACGCTGGAGGCGCTCTTTATCTCCTCGGTCTGCAATCTGCCGGGGTTTATCGTGGTGATGATCCCGATTATCAGCCGGCTCCGCGCATCCGGCGTGATGCGGGTCAGAATCCCCCGCAGATTCTATACGGGGATGGTGATGGCATCGCTTCCGGTGGGGTTGATGGGATTTCTCGGACAGGTCTCCGGTCAGCTCGAAACGCTGGTGATCGGGATGTCCAGGACGATGACCACGAGCGATATCTCCGCATTCAACGCGGCCACCAAGCCGCTGATCGCCACGCTCTTTATCGCGGTCGCGGTCAGCTACGGCGTGGTTCCAATCATCGCGCAGAGCACAAAAGGGGTGCGGAACGATCACTCGTTCGCCTTTATCGTCTCCCTTACGCTCAGGATTCTGGGGGTGATAGGGATGGGAGGGGCGGTTGTGGCGATTCTCTTCGCTCGCGAGATCATGTCGATCTTTGGCCCTCAGTTCATCGGGGATGCCTATATTTTGAAGATGTATTCGCTGGTCAGCGCCCTGGTCTACCTTGTGGTGATGTTCGATCAGTTCCTGCTGGCGATCGGCCAGCGGAAGCAGACGCTCTACGGCGCGATGCTCTATCTGGGGATAGCGCTGGTCACGGAGCTGTTCGCGGTTCGCTCGTGGGGGATATCCGGGCTGATCTTCGCGAAGACCTTCGCGACCTTCTGCATGCTGGCGTTCCAGGCATCGCGGTTCAGCCCCGAGATCAGAGTCGCGATCCTGAAGGCGACTGCCCGGCTTCTTCCATCGATCGGCGTGATGGCCGCCGCGCTCCTTCTGACGGGGGAAATGGAGCTGATACCGCGATCCCTGATCGTCATCCTTTCCACGATCGGCGCGGTGCTCCTCTCGCGGGCCGTCACCGTTGCCGAACTTGTCACGCTGAAATCGATGCGCATCCGCTGAGGCCGCGCGGAATTCCTTCCAGCGGAATGCCCTTCCGGGCTTCCCGTCATCAGCTTTTATGAACAGAACGCCGGAGATTGATTCGAATGAGGGAGGGGAGATGAGCACGGATGGGGATATCCCCGCCTGCCGCGTTTGCGGCAACGTTCAGGGGAACGCGGTTCATACGGCGCGGGAGATGATGTTCGGACTCCGCGATGAATTTCGTTATGTGGAGTGCGGAGGTTGCGGGCTGCTTCAGATCGCCGAAATCCCGGCCGACCTCGGGAAATATTACGCCGAGGGCTACTACTCCTACGGCCAGGATGGGGATGAGGGGTGGCTCAGGAAGTTTCTGAAGCGCCGGCGGTTCTCCCACGCGTCCGGAGCGTTCGATCCCATCGGCTGGGCGCTTACCAGGAAATACGGCATTCCGCCGATGGCGGACTGGGCCAGGCGCGCTCATATCAGCCGGAACGATGCCGTGCTCGATGTCGGCTGCGGCGGCGGCCTGCTGCTCCGCCAGATGCGCGATGCCGGCTTTACCAACCTGACCGGCGCCGATCCCTATATCGATGCCGATATCGCCTACGACGATGGCGTAAAGGTCTACCGCAGGGCGATTGAAGATCTTAAGGGGCCGTTCGACGCGGTGATGTTCCATCATTCATTCGAGCATATGGCCGATCCGCTCGCCATGCTCCGTCATACCGCCCGTCTTCTTGCTCCGGGACGGTTTGCCCTGATCCGCATTCCGGTGATCGGGTACGCATGGCGGACCTACGGCGTGGACTGGGTGCAGGTGGACGCGCCGCGCCATCTCTTCATCCACAGCGTCAGGAGCATGGAGGTTCTGGCGCGCCAGGCCGGCTTCACGATCGCCGATATCGTCTATGATTCCGGGGCGTTCCAGTTTATCGGAAGCGAGCAGTATCGTCGCGATATCCCGTTTACCGACAGCCGCTCCTGGTTTATCAACCCGGAGCGTTCGATCTTTTCGCCGGCGGAGATCGCCGCGTTCGCGGCCAGGGCGGAGGAGCTGAACAAGGCGGGGGATGGTGACGGGGCGGCGTTCTATCTCCGGAAGAACTGATCCCCGGCGGAATTGTTCGCCGTCTGATCCGGAAGAGCGGAGCTATCGAGAGCATTTTCCCTCCGCGAAGGGGATGGAAAAAGTTGGTGCCGGATATCATCCAGAAAAGTAGTTTTGATATTCTTTCGTTCCGATGCCGTTCAATGCGGCGCGGAGCACGCAGCCTGAAGTATGACGCAGACTATGCAATCGGAAGCGGGAGCTCGGCCCCACGTCAGCGTCGTGATGGTGAGCTATAACACGCGGGAGCTTACGCTTGCCGCGATCGCTTCCGTCTTCGATTCGATCGTGGAGCCGGGGTTCGGCGTGGAGGTGATCGTGGTGGACAACGCCAGCCACGATGGCAGCGCCGATGCCGTCGCGGCGCGGTTTCCGGGGGTAACGCTTATCCGCTCGGCCGATAATATCGGCTTCGGACGTGGGAACAACCTGGGGGCCAGGCAGGCCACGGGGGAGGCGCTCTTTCTCCTCAATACCGATACGATCGTCCGCGCCGGGGCCATCGAGACGCTCCATCATACGATCTTCGCCGATGATACGATCGGCATCGCCGGGCCGTTCCTGGAGAACGCGGACGGCAGCTATCAATGTTCGATGACATCGTTTCCGTCGGTGTGGCGCACGTTCTGCCATTACTTCTGGCTGGACCGTCTCCTCCCGCGCTCCGCCTTCTTCGCCGATGGCAATATGGCGCAGGCCGATCCGCTGGTTCCCCGGGATGTTGATATCATCAATGGCGCGGCCCTTATGATCCGTCGTGATCTTTACGAGGCCATCAACGGCTTCGATCCTGATTTTTTTATGTACTTCGAGGAGCCCGATCTCTGCCGGAGGGTCAACCTCCGTGGCTTCCGCGCCCGCTACACGCCGTCGGCCAGGGTGATTCATCTGATCAGCCAGAGTTCCCGATCGCGGATGTGGTGGACCCATAAAACGCTTCGCGGCTCCAGGATGGTGTATGCACGGAAGCATATGTCATCGGCCGAGCGGATGGCGCTCTGGGGAATCGTGCATGTGGGGACGGCGATCAGAATCATTATCTATCCACTTATCGGCCTGGTGAAACCACGCTTCGGAGTCATGGGGCTGGACATGCTCAAATCGTATCTCCCGGCTGGTTCGGGGCTCACATCCAGGAAGAACGCCAACGCATGAAGATCCTGGAAATCACCTCCAGATTACCCTATCCGCTGATCGACGGCGCCCGCATCGTGATGTATCAGCTCGTCTACGGCCTTGCCCGGCAGGGGCACCACGTTCATGTGGTCGCCGTGGATGAGGAGATGACCGATCCGGGGCCGCTGCGCGATTTTTCGACCGTCCATATCGTCCCCCTCAGAAACCCGTCGCAGGCAATCGGCGCGGCGATGACGCTCTTTAGCCGGAACCCCTACACGCAGTTGAAGCGCGACCGCCGGGAGGTGTACGAGCTGCTGGACCGTCTCCACGCCGAGCACCGGTTCGACGCCGTCTTTGCCGATCAGGCGCATATCGCGCAGTACGGCTCCTATATGAAGCAGAAGCATGGGCTGCCGTATGTGCTCCGCTGTCATAATATCGAGCACGAGATCTACCGGCGCCATATCAGCACGGTCGGCAACCCGCTGATGCGCGCCTATATCACGCTTCAGACAAAGCGATGGGCGCGGTTCGAGGAGGAGCAGATGCGCCTGGCCGATGCGTGCGTCGGCATCACCAAGCGCGATGAAGAGGCGATAGCCCGCATGGCCCCCGGCGTCCCCGTTGCCACCGTTCCGGCGGCCGTCGATCTTGATACGTTCCCCTATACCGATCCAGCGGAGCGCGAGCGGAACTCCATGATCTTCCTGGGCAACATGGGATGGCCGCCGAACCGGAACTCCGTCCTCTGGTTCACCGGGGAGATCCTCCCGCTGATCCTTGAGAAGCGTCCCGACGCCGTCTGCCATATCGTAGGCGACAACCCGCCGCTCGGCGAGCTTCCGCCGGCCTCTGAAAATGTGAGGATCGAGGGGCGCGTGCCGTCGATAGCGCCGTACTATAACCGGGTCGCCATGGGGCTGATACCGCTGAACGTGGGGGGGGGGATGCGGGTGAAGATGGTGGAGATGATGTCCTCCGGGATACCGGTGGTAAGCACGCGCCAGGGGGCCGAGGGGAACGAGGCTATCCCCGGAGAGCATTATCTGCTGGCCGACACGCCCCGTCAGTTCGCCGACGCCGTGCTCCGCCTGATGGCCGATGCCGGCGAGCGGGAACGGCTGGCCCGCGCCGCCCGCGCGTTCGTGGCCGATCGGTATTCGATCGACGGGGCGGGGAGGATGCTTGAGAGGATCATGCTGGATGTGATCGCGCGGCGGCAACAATCCCCGGTGAAGCGATGACCATCTTTTTCACTGCGCTCTTCTGGTTCGCGGTTGCCTGGATTGTCTACGTCATGGTGGGCTATCCGGTGATGATCGCGCTGCTTGCGGCCATCCGCCCGCGGCTGCTGAAGCGATCGGGGGATTATCTGCCGACGGTGGCGTTTGTGATGGCGGCCTACAACGAGGAGCGGGCAATCGACCGGCGGCTGCGGAACTATCAGGAGATGGATTACCCGCGCGAGCTTCTCTCATTCCATATCGGCAACGACGCATCGACCGATGCCACAGAGAGCATCATCAATCGCTACGCCGCCGCCGATCCATCGATTCATCTCAGCAGCTTTATGCGTTCCGGCAAGACGAAGATCGTCTATGAGCTGGCCGAAGCAGTGGATGCCGATATCATCATCTTCACCGATGCCGATATCACCGTGGAGCCGAACGGCATCCGCGCCATCGTGAGCGCCATGTCGGACCCGTCGGTGGGGGGGGTGATCGGGAGGATGGCCTATCAGGATCCCGGCGCGAATGCGGGGAACACGGGGCAGAAGAAATATCTGGAGATCGAGGATCGGGTGCGGGAGTTCGAGTCGCTGATCTGGACCACGGTGGGCCCGCGGGGCGAGTGCTTCGCGGTGCGGCGCGGCAGCTACAAGCCGTTGAAGAATTACAAACTCTCGGACGATCTGAACCTGGTGATCACGATTCCCGAGAATGGGCTGAGGGTCTGGTTCGAGCCTGATCTGATGATTCACGAGCTGGAGAAGCGATCGCTCGGCAGCGAGTATCGCCGCCGTCTCAGGATGGGGCAGCAGGCGGCGGTGACGTATCTGGCGTATGATAGCACGCGGTATCCGTGGCGTTCGCTGGCAGGGTTTCAGATCTGGTCGCACAAGCTCCTGCGGAATCTGGCGGCGATACCGATGGCACTGGCGCTCATCAGCGCGGTGGCACTGGCGTCCGGCTCGCAGTTCTTCCTCTGGGTTTCGCTGGCGGCGGCGGCCTGGGGTCTGGTGATGCTGGCGGGATATCTGTGCGACAGGTTTTCGCTGAAGGTTCCCATCCTTCATTATCCTCTTTACTTCACCTCGATGCTCGCCAGCCTCTCAATCGGCACGATGCGTGCTGTCTTTTCCGGCGGCCTTGAAATGTGGAGCAGCCAGAGATTAGAATGAACACAACGGTTCAGACATCGGTTCGGGGAGGCGCCATCCGGTATGCGCGCCGGGTGCTGGTTTCCGCGCTGGTGGGGCTTATCAAGTCCCCGCGGGGAATCCAGGGGCTTGTTGTGTTTGCCGATATCGTCGCGCTCTTCCTATCGTTTGTGACGTTCTACGGCATCCGCGTCAACAGCGGGCTGTTCAGCGTTCCGCCGGCCGTGCCGCTCCTTTTCTTTCTTCAGACCACGGCGCTGCTCCTCTTCTGCTGGCTGGCGCTCTTCTGGTTTGCTGGCGTCTACATCACGGTGCATAACCGCGCGCTGTTCGATGAGTATCTGGCGGTGCTGAAGGTGGTGATGGTGGGATTTCTGGTGCTGCTGACCGCGGTGTATATCTCGGGGCTGGGGGCCAGGCCGCAAAACCTGACCACGGCGGAGCCGGGGAGCAATCGCTTTATCTCGCTGCTGATCTACTTTCTGCTGATGGCCAGCTCAATCGGCCTGGGGCGGTATCTGGTCAGGCGCGGATTACGGAGGCTGCGGAAGCTGGGGATAGGGCTGCGGCGGACGATTATCGTGGGGGATTCGCAGAAGAGCAGGCAACTGGTGGAGATGTTCACCAGCCACCCGGAGCTTGGCTACGCGGTGGTGGGGACCGTGACCACGAGCGCCGATGCCACGCCGGAGTTTCTGCGGCGGCGTATCGGCTCGATCGAGGATATCAACACGATCATCACCTCCCGGCGGATCGAGGTGACGGTGCTTGGCATGGAACACCAGCGCGATCTGGTTCCGAAGCTGATCACCGAAACCGCCGTCGCGGATACCACGATCAAGGTGATCCCCGATCTCTACGACATCGTGAGCGGGCAGGCCAGGGCGCAGCATCTGTATGGCATTCCGCTGATCGAGATCAACCCCGGCATCATGCCGGTCTGGGAGCAGCATCTGAAGCGGGTTACCGATATCCTCTTCTCCGTCATGATGCTTCTGGGGGGGCTTCCGTTCTGGCTGCTGACCGCGCTGTTCGTAAAGCTGGAGGATGGCGGCCCCATCTTTTATTCCCAGGAACGGGTCGGCATGGGCGGTCGCACGTTTATGATTCATAAATTCCGCTCGATGAGGATAGATGCCGAGAGCAAGGGGATAAGCTGGACATCGGCGAACGATCCCCGCGTTACCCGGCTTGGGCAGTTTATCCGCAAGACGCATTTCGATGAGATTCCGCAGCTCTGGAATGTGTTGATCGGGGAGATGAGCTTTGTGGGGCCGCGACCGGAGCGGCCGTTCTACGTGGAGAAGTATTCCAAAATCCTCCCATCGTATCCCCGTCGCCTTCGGGTAAAACCGGGGCTGACCGGGTGGAATCAGGTGCAGATGGAGGAGATGGCGGAGAACGTGGAGTTTGTGCAGGAACGCCTTCGTCACGACTTCTTCTACATCGAGAATATGTCGCTCCGGCTCGACATCGAAATTATTTTCCGAACAGTAATCCGTATCCTCCAGCGAAAAGGACAGGCATAGCGCGTGGCTGAGAAGTTCATCCCTCAACGGGCGTTGGTTATCATACCAACATATAACGAGATCGACAATGTCCCGACATTGATCGGTGAAGTGCTTGCGGTCGATCCCCGCATCGATATCCTCTTTGTGGACGATGGATCGCCCGACGGCACCGGCGATTACATCGCCTCGGTGGGGGCGGCCGAGCCGCGCGTGCAACTGCTCCGGCGTCCCAGGAAGATGGGGCTGGGAACGGCGTACTGTCGCGGCTTCGAGTTCGCGATTGCCAACGGCTACGATGTGGCAATGGAGATGGATGCCGATTTCTCCCACGATCCCAAGACCCTGGCGCGCTTCCTTGAGGATATCGAGGAGCACGATCTGGTCATTGGTTCCCGCTACGTGCAGGGGGTCAACGTCGTCAACTGGCCGATGAGCCGCCTTCTCCTCAGCTATTTCGCCAACATGTACTCCCGTTTCGTCACCGGCATGCCGCTGCGCGACGGCACGGGGGGCTTCAAGTGCTTCCGCATCAGCCTTCTCAAGCGGCTTGATCTTACGCAGATCCGCTCCAACGGCTACTCCTTTCAGATCGAGCTGAATTTCCTGGCGTGGAGCCTTGGCGTCAGGATCAAGGAGATCCCGATCATCTTCGTGGACCGGCGGAGCGGCGTCTCCAAGATGTCGCGCAATATCATCCGCGAGGCCACCATCATGGTCTGGAAACTCCGGTTCGCGAAGATGTTCGGCGGGCTAAAGCGGCGATATCTGGCTCCCTGAGCGGCGATATCCGTTCAGGGTAAAAAGAAATCCCCTCGGGGGAGATGGTGAGAAATTCCGCACGGTGGACGGTTTCTGGTGGGACGGCCGAAAGGCTCGGCCGCCGGCATCATCGGATCGGAATGCTCTCATCAACGGTTGAGAGAACAATCAGGTGATCTGCCGGTTCAGCGGAATGAACCATCACACCGGACGATGTTCAACAGCCTGATCAACCTGTACGATTTTGTCGTTCTTGCCCGTAGAATCCGTGAATCGGGGCTGCGAACTATCATGGCAACGCTCTCCGGCGGCCGGATGAAGCGCATCGGAATGAAATGGGGGCATCACCAGGCGCCGCCGCGTAACTGGTGGGATATCCCGGAGGTGGAGCGGCGCTGGAACAGGCGCATCACCGGCGATCCCGATCTGAGCATGCACCGGTACGTTGCCCGGAAATATTTCCCGCGCGGGGAGGGTGTCCTGGCGCTTTCCCTCGGCTGCGGCGCCGGATCGCGGGAGCTGGACTGGGTGGTCGGAGGAGGAATCAGGCTGCTTGAGGCCTGCGATATCTCCTGGAAGCGGATCGCTCATGCGCGCCGGATTGCCAGGGAAGAGGGGGTTGATGATACGTTGAGATTCTTCCGCCAGGATGTCTACGAGCTGGATGTCGAGCCGGCGCGGTACGATGTGATCATCGTCGAGGGAGCGCTCCATCATTTTCGCGATATAGGGCTGATCCTGGAGCGGATCAACCGCTGGCTGAAGCCCGACGGGATTCTCATCGTGAACGAGTACGTGGGGCCGTCGCGGTTTCAGTGGACCGACCGGCAGCTTGAATCGGTCAATGGGCTGATGGCGCTTCTGCCGCACAGGTATCGCACGGTCTGGGGAGGGAAGCGGATCAAGCGGCGCGTCTACCGGCCGGGACGCCTGAGCCTCTACCTGAACGACCCATCCGAGGCGACCGAATCCGCGAAGATTGGCGATCTCCTTCCGGCCATGTTCGAGGTGAAGGAACGGGCCGAGTACGGGGGGACGGTTCTTCAGCTTCTGTTCAAGGATATCGCTCATCATTTTCTCTCCGGGGATGCCGATACGGCGGAACTCCTTCGGTTCTGTTTCGATGCCGAGGATCTGCTGTTGAGGCAGGGGGAACTTCAGAGCGATTTCAGCTTCTTCGTCTGCGCGAAGCGGCGCGATCCGTCCGCCGGCACAACGCGGGACGGGCATGTTTGACAGGTCTCTATGCAAATCTCGATCGTCATCGTCAACTACAACGTCTGCGACCTGCTCCTGAACGCGGTCGCGTCGGTGTATGTGGCCCTCGAAGGGATCGAGGGGGAGATCATCGTGGTGGATAACGCCTCCACCGATGGGGCGATCGACATGCTCAACCGGATCTACCCGGATGTCATCACCGTTCCGCTCGATCGCAATCTGGGATTCGGCGCCGCCAACAACATCGGCATCGAGATGGCGCGGGGGGAGTATATCCTGCTGCTGAACCCCGATACGGTGGTGGAGGAGGGGACGCTCCGGACCATGCTGGACTTTATGGCGGAGTACCGGGATGCCGTCTTCGCCGGCTGCAAGATCATCCTTCCCAACGGGAGCATTGACCCGGTCTCCAAACGCGGGTTTCCCTCCCCCTGGTCATCGTTCTGCCGGGTCTTCGGCCTGAGCAGGCTCTTCCCGAAATCAAAATTCTTCGGCGGCTACAACCTTACCTACATGGACGCCGAGCAGGTGGCCCGCATCGACGCGCTGGCCGGCTGCTTTATGTTCTGTCGCGCTCCGCAGCTCAAGTCGCTGGGGGGCTTCGATACCGATTTCTTCATGTACGGCGAGGATCTGGATCTCTGCTACCGGGCCAAGAAGGCGGGGGGGGAGATCTACTACTGCCCCTCCACGTCGATCATGCACTTCAAGGGGGAGAGCACGCGCCGCAGCTCCATCGACGCGCTGGCGGTCTTCTACGAGGCGATGGAGATCTTCGCCCGCAAGCATTTCCGCTCCAACCCTCCGCTGCTTCTGCTGATCCGGCTCGGCATCTGGGTGCGGCGCGCCGTTGCGCGCATGGAGGAGCGATTTCCCGGCATCGGGATGGCTCCGGTGGATATCGCCGCCGCGCTTGTCGGCTTTATGATAGGCTCCACGATCAAGTTCGGCGGGCCGTTTGCATATCCGTCGTACGCGCTTCTCACGGTCATCATCCTTCCGCCGCTGATCTTTGTGCTGACGCTCGCCATCATCGGCGGATATTCGATGGAGGACAGGACCCCCGGGCGTGCGCTTCTGGGCTATCTTTTCGGGTTCTTCGCTCTCAGCACGCTTCCCTATTTCTTCAAGGATTACGCGTTCAGCCGTGGCGTTGTGCTGCTGACCACCGGCTTCGGCGCATTCTTCGGCGTGCTCGGCCGGTTTCTCTGGCTTCTTTACCGGCGGACCTACGGGGCGGAGTCGATCCGCCGGATCGCGTTTCTGAGCCGTCAGGAGATCAGCCCCGGCATCCGGCAGGGGGTACGGCGGATGTTCTTCACGCGCCCGGTTGCGGTGGTCGGGTCGATAGCGCCGACGTTCAGCGAGGTGGCGGCGATCGGCGAGGGGGCGCTGGGGACGGTGGAGAACATCGGGAAGATCGTCCGGGAGTTCAGGATCACCGATATCGTGGTGCTTGATGCAAACCTCAGCTACAGTGAGGTGCTCAGGGCGATGGCCTCCACCGCGTCGCTGCCGGTGCGGTATCATATTATTCACGGGGCTCTGGAGACCTCCGGGGAGCTGATCGGCGGGGCGGAGGCGGCGGTTGCCCCATCGGAGCGGAGCGGGGGAGCGCATGTGGCGCGATGGTTGCGCGATCGGGTTGTGGCGTTTGGCGGCCTCCTCTTCCTGATCCCCTTCGTATATTTGTCGACTAGGCGTCCGGGGTTTCATATCAGGCGGCTCTGGGACGTGCTTCGCGGAAAGCGTGCCCTGGTCGGTTCCGGCGCGATGGCCGGGCCGGAGGACTCCGCGCCGATGTTCTCGATGGCCGCGATCTACCGCGAGGGGACGCTGACGCAGCGGGAGCTGGCGCAGATCGATGCGTTTTATCTGAGCAATCAATCGTTTCTTCTCGATTGCGAGATTCTGATAGCGATCGTCCGGCAGCGTAATCTTCCGGTCGTGGCATCCGCGTCCGTGTCGGGGCGGGTTTAAAACCCGCCCCCCAACCGCATTACATAGCAAGACAACCATGGCCAAATACGTTCTTGAGTTCGAACGTCCGATACTTGAACTGGAGGAAAAGATCGCTGAAATGCGGGCGATGTCCGAGCAGCTCGATATCGGCGAGGAGATAGAGGTTCTGGAACAGAAAGTTGAACGGTTACGCATCAGCATTTATGAACAATTGACACGTTGGCAGCGAGTACAGCTCGCGAGACACCCGGACCGCCCATTTACGCTCGATTATGTCGCGATGATCTGCGATGATTTCATCGAGCTTCACGGCGACAGGGCATTCGGCGATGACAAGGCGATCGTTGCCGGGCTTGCCCGTATCGACGGGAGGGAGCTTGTGCTGATCGGCCATCAGAAGGGGCATGATACCAAGGAGAACGTCAGCCGGAATTTCGGCATGCCGAACCCGGAGGGATATCGCAAGGCGCTCCGCCTGATGAAGCTTGCCGAGAAGTTCGGCCTCCCCATCGTCACCTTTATCGACACGCCGGGCGCTTATCCCGGCATCGAGGCGGAGGAGCGGGGACAGGCGGAGGCGATCGCCAGAAACCTTCTGGAGATGGCGCGTCTCCGCACACCGATCATCAATGTGGTGATCGGCGAGGGGGCAAGCGGCGGGGCGCTCGGCATCGGCATGGGGGACAGGCTGCTGATGATGGAGAATACATGGTTCTCGGTGATCGCGCCGGAATCGTGCTCCAGCATCCTCTGGAAAAGTTGGGATTACAAGGAGCAGGCGGCCGAGGCGCTGCGCCTGACCGCACGCGATCTGGTGGAGATGGGAATTGCCGACAGCATCATCCCGGAACCGGTTGGCGGGGCGCATCGCACGCCGGCCGTGGCCGCGGAGCTGCTGAAATCGGCGCTTGTCGAGACATTGAATGAACTTTCCGCATACCCAATCGACCAGATTCTGGAGCGCCGCCATCAGCGCTATATGACGATCGGTGTCTGGGAGAGCGAGGGAATCAAGGCCTGAGGCAGATATCCGCACCGTCTCGACTCACGCGTGAACGGCACGCCAGGGGGAACTGAGTCGATAATGACGGTGCCGGAATGCCCACGGCACGTAACGTCCGGCGAACGATCAATTCACGCCAGGACCATTGGGGACAACAAGGTACAAACTGGGGACAGAGACTATGGCAGATTCAGAAGATCAGGGCGGAGGCCAGGAAAAGCCCCGGAAGGTCTGGGGAATCCGGGAGCGCAACCGCGACAGAGTGACCGGTGATAAAGCTGCCGGCGAGACGAAGAAGCCGGAGGCCGGCGCCGGAGAATCAGAGGGGAATGATTTCCGTCGGCGCGAATTTCCCGAGCGTGGGATGGAACAGCGTCCGGCGTTTGATGCCGGTCAGAGCCAGGGAGCCCAGGGGGAGAGGACGGAGCGCCCGGCGGGTGATCGGGAGCGGCCAGGCTTCGGCGGCGGATTTCGCCCCGATCGTGAGCGAGGCGGATTCGGTGGTGGAGGTGGTGATCGTGGCGGGTTCACTGGCGGCGGCGATCGAGGCGGGTTCGGTGGCGGCGGTGGTGACCGTGGCGGGTTCAGTGGGGGCGGTGGTGGATTTGGCGGCAGGGATCGCGATTCATCGCGCGAGGCTCCCAGGCGGGATTTTGTGCGGCGCGATGACCGTCCCGATACAGGGGAGCGTCGTGATTTTGTCCGCCGCGATGATGGGCGTTCCGACATGGGACGCGGTGGTGATCGTCGTGACGCGCGCCCCTACAGGGGAAGCAGCAGTTACGGCCCATCCTCCAGATTCGGTGGCCCGCGCGGGCGTGGCGGCCCCCGTCCGCCGTTCAAGAAAAAGAAGAAGGCGAGGGTCTATTTCCATCAGGCGCTTACGCGGATACTTCTGCCGAAGCTTCTGATCAAGGCGAAATATCTCTCGCCGGCGCTTGCCCGGCAGTTTATCGAGGCGGGGCGCATCAGGGTGAACGCCAGGGTGATGTCGTCGCGATTCTACGAGGTGAACCTCAGAAAGGAGCGCGTGACGATCGACGAGGCCCCGACGGAATATCCGCGCCGCCTCTCCTACATGGTCTACAACAAGCCGGTCGGCGTCCTCTGCGAGAAGGGGAACACGGCATTCGAGGAGGTCTTTGAGGCCACTGCACCGTGGAGCTATCCGTTCGGCAGGCTCACCAAATCGGTCTCCGGCGTCGTTGTCCTGTCGAACGATCCGCGCATGGTATCGACGCAGCATATGACCGATATCGAGCTCCAGAAGGAATATCGGATCAAGCTGAACCGGCATCTTACCGATGATGAGGTGGAGCAGCTACAGGGGGGAGTGCTGGTCGGGGATGATTACTTTGTCCCGCTCCGCGTCACGGTCGGCAATAAGAATGCCCATTCGATGTGGATCGATATGACGCTGCTTGACGATTCCTATCACGGCATCTACGGGGCGCTGAAAGCGCTCAAGTGCGAGGTGATACGGATGCGGCGGACGCGCATCGGCCTGCTGAACGAGCAGATGGTCCCGAACGGCGAATGGCGCGAGCTGAGCGGATTCGAGATCAGCGCGCTGGGGCTTTCCCGGTTTATGCCGGGCGAGCTTCCACCGGAGCCGATTCCTCCACCAAGGCCGCGTCCCGAGAAGGCACGCCCCGGAGGCCGATTCTCCCGCGATTCCAAGGGGGGCGATTTCCGTGGAGGGGATTCACGTGGAGGTGATTCGCGCGGAGGCGATTCGCGCGGAGGCGATTCGCGCGGAGGTGATTTCCGTGGCGGCGATCGCGGCGGGCCCGGCAAGCCGTGGGAACGCAGAGGCGGTGGGAAGTTCGGTGGTCGTCGCGCGGAGGACGAGCAGGACGAACGGGAGGAGCGTCTCCGTCGCGAGGCAGCGGCCGACGCCATCGGCAACAAGTAGCGGGGCCGGCCAATGCCCCGGATCGTTTCGAACCTCGTGCAGGTTCATCCGTTTCGCGTACGCGAGGGGGAGATCGAGCATCTCCTCCTCAGGCGTGCCCCCGATGAGCCGGTCTGCCCTGACATCTGGCAGGTGATAACCGGCGGCATCGAGGCGGGGGAACGTTCTATCGACGCGGCACGGCGGGAGCTGCTGGAGGAAACCGGCATCATCGCCGATTCGTGGATAGCTCTTCCGGTGGTTGCCAGCTTCTACTTTGAGCCGACCGATGAGATCATGATGTCGCCGATCTTCGCCTGCTGGCTGCCGGATGCGGCGGAGCCCCGTCTCTCGGAGGAGCATGGTGAATATCGATGGCTGCGGTTGCCGGATGCGTGCGCGCTGCTGCCGTATCCATCGCATCGCGAGGGGGCCAGGGCGGTTGAGTTGCATCTGAGCGATTTGCTCGCTCCCCGTTGATCGTTAACGCTTGATCGTATTGTTCCAGCGGGCCGGTTTTACGACCGGCTCGTTGGCGTTTATTCCCCGGCGCCGCTCTCTCCGCGCGGCCATGTTCCACGATATCATTATCTCATGACCGCACCGGACCACAAGCAATTCGCGGCACGCCGTATCGCCATGCGCGTTCAGTACGACGGCACCGGATTCCTTGGATGGCAGCGCCAGTCGCGGGGGAGGACCGTGCAGGAGGAGATCGAGCGGATGTTGTCGCGGCTGGCTGGTGATGTCCCCGTGACGGTGGTTGGCGCCGGCCGGACCGATTCCGGCGTCCACGCTCACGGTCAGGTTGCTCATGCCGACATCATCACCCGTTATTCCGCCGCCGAGCTGCATCATGCCATCGGACGGATGTCGCCGGATGACATGGCGATCACCGATCTGGCCGATGCCCCCGCCGGATTTCATGCCCGCTACGCCGCTTATGCCCGGAGCTATCGCTACAGCATCATCCATCATCGCGATCCTTTCCTGGCGCGCTACGCCTGGCGTCTGGACCGGCGGCTCGATTCCGATCTGCTGAATGCCGCCGCCGCGCAGCTTCACGGCGCGCACGATTTTACCGCACTTTCCAAGCACAACCCGGACACCGAAAAGATGATCTGCGATATCTCCCGCGCCGAATGGCGTCGGCGGGAGGATGGGGTCGAATTTCATGTCACGGCCGACAGATTCCTCTACGGAATGGTTCGGCTCCTTGTGGGGGCGCAGATCGATGTGGCGCTTGGCAGGATGCGGGCGGAGCGGATCGGGGAGATTATCGTGCTGCGCGACCGATCGTTTCAGAGCACCGCGGCCCCGGCGCACGGGCTCTCCCTTGTGGAAGTTTCCTATCCGTATCCTATCTTCCGGCAATCGGGCACGGATGCCATGTAGGTTGAATATCCAATCTCTCTATCGGATCTCATTATGGGCTTTCTACAATCGATCACCGGATGGGCACGCCACGGGCGCTGGCATCTATACGGCCTGCTTGCCAGTTGCGCCTGCGTGCTGGCGGCCTGCGGGCTGAACCTCTTCTCCATCGATGATGATTCCCACTTCGGTGCGCAGATGGATAACGAGATCAGAACCACCCCGTCGCAATATCCGATCCTCAACAATGAGGCGGTTCGGGGATATGTGCAGCACGTGGTGGACCGGATCAAGATGTCGCCGAAAATCAAGTATCGCGACAAGTTTCCGTACAAGGTGACGGTGATCAACGACGACCGGACGATCAACGCGTTCGCCACGCCGGGGGGCTATGTCTACGTGTACACCGGCCTGCTGAAGTTTATCGATAACGAGTCCACGCTGGCTGGCGTGCTGGCGCATGAGATAGGCCACGCGGAGGAGCGGCACGGCACCAAGCATATGACCACGGCACTCGGCGCCGATATCGCGCTTCAGGTTGCGCTGGGGAACAACCCATCGCAGCTTGCGCAGATCGCCGGCAATGCTGCGGTCCTTCTAGGAACGCTTAAGAACAGCCGTGATGATGAACTTGAAGCCGATACCGATTCCTTCCTCTACCTGCAATCGACGCCGTACTGGCCGGGATCGATCAAGTATTTCTTTGAGAAGATGCTTCAGCAGCAGGGGCGGACCTCCAGCAGCCCGCTTGCCGAGTGGACATCGACCCATCCGGCCGACCAGAAGCGGACCGACAATGTGAACAAGCTGCTGAAGGACTATCAGACGCCGGCCCCCACGGCCACGATGTTGATGGCCGACAACTATCGGAGCATGCTTCGCCAGCTCCGCTGATCCTTTCCCGCCACGGCGTCCGGGTGGGCGCCGCGTGGCATCTGAACGAACAACATCCATGAGCGATACGATCTTCAACCGGCGCTACTCCGACATTCTGGAGCGCAACGGCTCGCGGCTCTGCGTGGGCCTCGATACCGACATCTCCACGCTGCCCGAGGCGGTGCGGAATCATCCCAACCCGATATTCGAGTTCAACCGGAGAATCATCGAGGCGACGGCGGATCTCTGCTGCGCGTATAAGATGAACCTGGCGTTCTACGAGAGCGCCGGCGAGGCCGGCATTGATGCGCTGTTGCGGACGATGGAGATCATCCCCGAGGATCTGCTCACCATCGGCGACGCCAAGCGTGGCGATATCGGCAACACCGCGGAGCGCTACGCAAGCTCCCTCTATGAACATTTCGGGTTTGACGCGGTGACAGTCAATCCATACATGGGGATGGATTCGCTCCGCCCGTTCTTCGCCTACCAGGGGAAATGCGTAATCGTGCTGGCGCTGACATCAAACCCCGGCTCCAACGATTTCCAGCGCCTGATCGTGGATGGGAAGCCGCTCTACAGGCGGGTTGTGGAGCGCTGCATGGAGGAGTATGGCGCGGACAACGGGATCGGCTTCGTGGTTGGCGCAACCCATCCGGGGGAGCTGGCGGAGCTTCGGGTGGCCGTCGGCAACGATGTGCCGCTGCTGATTCCCGGCCTTGGCACGCAGGGGGGGGACGCCGCGGCAACCACAAGGGCGAACAACGGCGGCATCGCCTTTTTCAACGTCTCGCGCGGGATCAGCGGAGCGGGGAAGGGGGATGATTTCGCGGAGCGGGCACGGGCGGCCGCCATGCGATTTGTGGAGGAACTGCTGGAGCCCGGCAACGGCCAGCCCGCCGAGGCATAGTCGGGAAGATGTACGGTGTATCGGAAAGAGGTTCGATATGGAACGGGAATCTGATCTCTACAGCCTCTGGATCGGCGCCGCGCGGACGGGCGCCACATTCCGCTGTCGCGATGGCCGGGATGTGGTGGTGATCGCCCGTGGTGTGCGCAACCTTGGCGCGGGGCCGGACTTCAACGGCGCCGTCCTGCTGATTGGCGGGCGGATGCAGATCGGCGATGTGGAGATGCACCTGCGGGAGTCCGACTGGTTTGCCCACCGGCATCAAATCGACTCCGCATACGATTCCGTGATCCTTCATCTGATCGCCGTGGAGAGCGGGACATCGCTCAACCTCCCCACGCTGATGGCTTCCGAGCTGATCGGCCGGGCCGTGGAGAATGATGCCCCGGATACGGCCCCGGAGAGGATCACCGCGGATCTTCTGGCCGAACTCTCCTGGTCGCGCCTGCTTCGTCGCGTTACCGAAATCGTCCGCACCGATCCGGCTCTTCCCGATCCGGTCAGGATACGGCGGGCATCGATCCTTCGCCTGTTCGACTGTCTTGGCTACGGCGGCAATCGCGAGCCGATGGGGGAGATTGCCCGATCGGTTCTGGAGCGGGAGGATGAGCTTGCGGGGGCGCCGCTGGAGAAGCTGGTGGTGGAGATTTTCCGCGTTTCCGGGTTGAGCCGCGAGCGGATAGCATCGATACGGCAGGAGTTGATCGATCCCGCGTTCCTGGTGTCTCTCCCGGATATCGGCAACGTTTCCTCCCCAACCTGGAGCTACGGCATCAGAAGCGGGAACGCCCCGGAGCGGCGTCTCTGGGGGGGCGTGGTGCTGCTGGGACGGATGTATGGCGATGGCCTTCTTGATATACTTTTCAATGAAGTTCGATCGGGGAGCTTCCGAAACATCGAGCGGCATTTGACGATACGGAGCGGACGCGAGACGTTGATCGGTGCCGGGCGTGGACGGGAGATCATTATCAACGCGCTTCTTCCGGTGGCGATTGCGGCGGGGCTGCTGGGGCGTGATGGGGAACTGGTGGAAGGGGGATGCCGTCTCTATCGCGAATCCCCGTCGCTCGGTTCCAACCGGATCGTGCGGAACGTGGAGTCGCGCTATCTGAACGGCGCGGTCCTTTCCGGGGGATTCTGGCAGCAAGGGGGAATCGAGTTCCATCAGCGCTATCTGAATGCCGACAGGAGCCGTTTATCCTTTATTGCCGAGGGAGGGCGCGGTTTTGGATTTGCGCGGGGCATCGAGGTTCATCAGTCTGATAGGGCTCAGTGTCCAGGCGCGGAGTGGATTGCAACTCCGTCCCCCTGCTCTCCGAACATCGTACGCGTATAAACAACATCAACATTCAATATCCTCAAACAGGATCGACAATGCCTTCAGCTTCATTTGATCGATATCTCGAAAAGACCAGAACGCTGGCCGACATCAACGCGGCGGTTGCGGTATTGAGCTGGGACCAGGAAACCTACATGCCGCATGGGGCGGCGGTTGCGCGCGCGGAGCAGATCGCCACGCTCAGCACCCTCTCCCATCAGATGATCGTGGCGGATGATTACCGCGCCGTTCTGGAGGAGGTAAAGGCGGATGCCGCGAACGGTCTGCTGGAGGAATGGGAAATGGCGGCCGTTCGGGAATCGACGCGGGAGTTTGAGCAGGCATCCAAGCTGCCGGAGGATCATGTCCGCGATTTCGCCCGCGCGCAGTCGCTTGCGCAGCACGCATGGAAGGAGGCGCGCGACAAGAGCGATTTCTCCATCTTCGCCGACTCGCTCTCCCATCTTGTGCAGCTCAAGCGACGGGAGGCGGAGCTGTTCGGCTACGATGAGAATATCTACGACGCGCTGATCGATCTCTACGAGCCGGGGATGACGGTGGCGCAACTCCGTCCGGTGTTCCAGCGGCTGATGGAGGGGACGCGCGCGATTCTGGCGCGGATTCGTGAGTCGGGGGCGGAGGTATCGAACGATCTGCTGACCAGGAAGTTCGAGCCGGAGAAGCAGATTTCGTTTGCCAAGGAGACCGTGGCAACGCTCGGCTTCGATTTCGGGACCGGGCGGGTGGATCTTTCGGCGCATCCGTTCTGCACATCATTTGCCCCCAGCGATGTCCGGCTGACCACGCGGGTCTTCGGCGATGATCTTAGAAGCTGCCTTTTCGGGCTGATCCACGAGGCGGGGCATGGGATGTACGAGCAGGGAGTCGACGCGCGGTTCGTCAGGACGCCGCTTGCCAGCGGCACATCGATGGGCATTCACGAGTCGCAGTCGCTCTTCTGGGAGAATATGATCGGCCGGAGCGAGCGGTTCTGGCAGTGGGCGTTTCCGAAGCTTCAGAGCCAGTTCCCGGAGAGCCTTGCGGGGGCCACGCCGAGCGATTTCTTCCGCGCCATCAACGTTGTGCAGCCCAGCTTTATCAGGATCGAGGCTGATGAGATGACGTATAATCTCCATATCATCATCAGGTTCGAGATTGAGAACGCGCTGATCAACGGCGAGATCGAGGTGGCCGATATCCCGGCGCTCTGGAATCGGAAGATGGAGGAGTATCTGGGAATCGTCCCGGCCAATGATGCCGAGGGGTGTCTTCAGGACATCCACTGGTCGTTCGGCGGGTTCGGCTACTTCCCAAGCTATACACTCGGCAAGCTTTATGCTGCGATGTTCTATGACCAGGCGAAGAAGGATCTTCCCGGCCTGGAGGATGAAATCGCGAGCGGTGAGTTCAGCCGGCTTCTGGGCTGGCTCAGGACAAACATCCACCGGCATGGCAAGGCGAAACGCTCGGCGGAGCTTGCGATGGCGATTTGCGGCAAGCTGCTGACCGAGGAGCCGTTCCTTGAATACATGACCGCGAAAGTCGAAAAGGTCTACGGCCTTGGAGAGCATGGTGAAAACGGTGTGGCTGCCGAATCAGCCGCCGCCGGCGTGTAAGTATCGCGCGACGATGCTCCGCTCCCGGTGGCGCGCCACGGCTCGTTACATAATGGATGGACCGTCCGGGCGTCATTTGAAAAGGAACGATAACGTCACGAAGTAGTGAAGAGGCAACGTCCGTGAAGAAACCTGCGAAAGAAAACGAGCCCGGAGCGATAACTACCGGTCGGAAGATGGGGAGAGGCGCGGCTGCCGGCATGCATCCGGTCTCCGCGCCATCCGTCCCGTCACAACCCAATGGTGGATCGATGGGGGTTCCGCCGCCATCCGCTGGAAACGAGCCGCCGGTGATCACAAAGCCGGCAATCGCGAAGCCCACAATCGCCAAGCCGCTCAAGAAGACCGCCTCCGCCTCGGAGCTGAAAAGCGGTGAGGTGGCCGATCCGCTGATTCTTCAGCCGCTGGAGCTGGAGGAGCAGTTGACGGCGCTGACCGATCTCTGCCGCCGGAACCTGCGGAACTGCGATATCGAGCTTATCCGCAAGGCGTTCTATTTCTGCATCGACGCGCATATCAGGAACATCCGCGCCTCCGGGGAGCCGTATTACACCCACCCGCTGGAGGTGGCGATGATCGTCGCGCGGGAGATACCGCTGGATGATGTCTCGGTGGCCGCCGCCCTTCTTCACGATGTGGTGGAGGATACCGAGTACACAATCGAGGATATCCGCGCGGAGTTCGGCCCGACGGTGGCGGAGATCGTCGATGGCGCCACGAAGATCACCGATG
>JBDSJW010000389.1:0-6445 GCA_039917235.1 Kapaibacterium sp. (SeqCode)
GCCGCAATCCCAGCCGGAGCGGTGGCACTCTCTTCCTTACCTTTTTCATGGAGATAGGAGAGCAATCCGGCGGGATTGATGTTATAGGAGAAACTCCCCTCGCCACTGTTAAGTCCATAGCTCAGGCTGGCAACCCCCTGATAGTTCGCCGTGGTGCCGAACATATAACCGAATCCGATATAATTATTATACCGTAAGCCAAGAGAACCTGACAACTTCGCGGAATCGGGAAGGCCTTTGATGCTGAATGTTTCGAGTTCCTTACTTGCCTGCGCAACGATTGTCACATTATCCTTGACCTTGTTCCATCGACGAATTGTGGCTCCGTTCTGATCATCGGGGAAACCCCGCACGTTCCGTGTGATTGCTCCAGGATTAAGCGTCCAGCCATATCCTACCCACGATGCCTCTTCTTCAGGCGTTACGCCGCTGTGGTAGGAAAGCGAGAGCGCATAGCCACTGCCATTTGGCCCAGGAATACTGAGCACCGGAATGTTGTAGGTAAATGCGCCGGTGAATTCATTGACCATATTCGATGTGCCAACCGGCTCGAATGTCGAGAAGTCCGGCTGCGCCGGCCCACTGGTCAACGACAGGGCGATCAGTGGAGAGAAAAGCTGGTAGAGAAATGAGCTAATAACGACGGTAGTGGCAATGCGAAGACCACCGCGCGTTCCATTCGTTGTTCTTGTTCCTATTCGCCTCATAACGATCAAGCCAAATTTGACGTCATTAATCCTTCCTCCGCTCACAACCAATCACTGCCACCATTTATGATGTTATTGGATAGCTCAACGCGCCAGCACAACCTGCCCGCTCACAACCTGCTTTCCGGCCGTAAGCCGATAGAGATAAACGCCTTGTGCCATATGGTTACCACTGCCATCGACAGCGTGCCATATGACCTCATGTCTCCCTGTCTGTTCATCTCGATCGACCAGGCTGGCAACCCGATTACCTTCAACCGAGAATATCTCCAGAGATACCCGCGCACCGACCGGAAGCTCATAGGCAATCGTCAAGGTCGATGAGAAAGGATTGGGGTAGATATTCAGATTGAGTGCCATCTGCGAGTTCAGTGGACGAGAAATCCCACCACTAAGCTGGTGAATCCCGTTAATCCCTACTCCGGTGAATGTCTCGACAGTTCCGCTTCCCGGTCGTCGAACTTCGACCGAATCAATCGACGTTGCCGAACCGAGGCCGAAATGAAGCCGGAACGGCTCCTGCATTAATATCCCCCGTCCTGAGACGATATCCCTGCTGTACCGCACGCCACCGGCATAGACGGAAACATCAGCACCCGGTGAGCCATCCAGATCAATCTCCACGAAATCTCCCCCCTCGGAATAACTGTTCTTCAATAACTGAAGATGATCCCCGTGCATGGCGACCAGATCGAGCTTTCCATCATTATCGAAATCAACCCACTGCGCATCCTCACCCACCGAAGCACGATACAGCCCGTACTCGAAGGTCCGCGCCTCAAAATCCCCCCGATCGTTCTGCGTATAGAGATCGACATACCGGCAATCACACGATGTCGTAGCGATAAAATCGAGACGGCCATCATTATCCACATCGCCCCATGCGCCGCCGGAGTGTTTTTCCTCATAGGCGATGCCACGCACATTGGGGTCGGGACGAATTTCAAATGTCGGACCATCGGCCGCGATGAACATCGACGTGCGTCCCTGAACGCCATCGATCAACGCTCCCGCGCCGAGCGATCGTGGAAGAAGCAATCCCTGCCGTCCCGTGCCGGAATAATCCGCCCAGTCGCCACCGGAAAATCTCCCTCGTTCGGGAGAAGAAAGTGATGGAAGCAGGCTCCCGGCGATATCGGTAAAGGTGCCATTACCGTTGTTCCGCCATAGCTCTATGCCATTGGCCGAGCCGGCGACAAAAAGATCAAGATGACCATCATTATTGACATCCACCCACCGTGATCCACGACTGCCTGTTGAGGCATGAGCGTCACCATACAGCAGGTTGCTTGCATCGGTGAAATTCTTCCCCCCATCATTCAGCAGGAGATAATTCAATGGCGCAGCTGTCTCCGTATCCTTCCGATCCTGCCCGATGAAGATATCGGGCCGGCCATCCTGATTAATATCCGCGATGCTGAAGCTTGTCGGGTTGGTGATATCCGGCAGGTCGATCGATCGACGTTCAAACGCACCATTGCCGGTATTATGAAACAGCACCGATCGCCGGCTCCCGGAGTCCAGCGAACCGATGAACAGGAGATCCATATTCCCGTCACCGTCCAAATCAATAAACGCATTGGCGCGTGGATGTCCGCTCACGCCGGATTGTGCGGTGATATCGATGAACTGCCCCCCGTGATCATTATGGAATACTTTTCCGCCGACGAGGAGATCGAGATAGCCATCATGATCCAGATCACACCATGAGATGCTGCCATTGCACAACGATGAATCGAGACCGTGGGATTGGCGGGCGATGTTGGTGAGATAGGCGGGCGATGCGGCCTTGGGATAGCGTATGATCGCTGAAATTGCGTAGCCGTACCGACCCCATTTCCAGGAGCCATCGGCATAGCGGATAAACTGATACGAGAATGTATCCAGCTCGGAGCGGCAGCTCATTCGTTTGACGCTTCTGTCGGAAAGCAGCACCAGCCCGGCGCTGAGATCATTGACGCCGATGAAGAACTGTGTCCCGGAGATGAAGACCGGCTTCGGCAGCTTCACGAGGATCTGCTGGATGCCGGCGTGGGTTTTCGTGATCGTGATCGGTGGCACAAGATCGGTGGAGAGCACGGGGGCGGAGATTCCTCCCTCATGCCCGAAGATATGGATGGTCGCGGAACCATGATCGGCAACACCTCCAAGCACAACCGTCACTGATTCGAGATATCCCGGCGCCAACGGCTCGAACCGGGCGGCCTGGAGTGAGATATTCGGGCCGCTGTAATAGATGTACTTGCTATGTGGATTATATCCCCACAGCGTATCGAGTTCACCGGCGGATGCCGCCGAACAAACAGCGCAGGCAACGAAGCAGATGATAATGAGAGTTCGTCTTGCGGCCATGGTGCACTACCTTTCAGACTGCGATACTGAAATCGGACCGACAGATCGTCAACAACGAACGAGCGCATATCGCGAAGCAATGCTTCCATCTATCGCTGCGAACAGCGTAGCTGAGGCTTACCACGGTGCATTGCGGATAGAGACAGTCACCGCTGCCGGTACGACTGTAACGGTCATGGCATACGGAAATCAATTCCGATGCATTGAGGACGTTATCCTACCCTTCAGATCCGAGAAGAGAACGAATGCGGAGCGTTGACGATGATATAGGAACCCGGGGAGCGGGCTGGACAACAGCAACAGGGATACAAGAACAGGAGCTTGGTTGACTGTTGCCATTAACCAGCGACAAAGATAGCGCGCACAATCAGCGATTGCAACCAGATGTTAAAAAATATGCGGTTTTTGGGCAGAGCCTGTATGGCTGATCGAAATATGTGTTGTGATGAGTTCGCCCCATAGAAAGGCTTTTCACGTGCGTTCGATATGCAGGACTGAACCGGAGCCCATGGAGACGAAGCTTTGCGAGCGGTGAAGTCCTGACGACCGATGCTGAGTCTATCCCTTGCTGATTCCGCAGTCCGGCTATGGTGATCGTGCAGTAGGGATTGCCATCCTGCTTCTATAACGGAATCAAGGACTTTCCCCGAGAATCTGTTAAATGGATTCAGTGAACGCGCAATGCACGTGAATATTCGCGGAACGCGTGTGATGGATAGGAAGAAACCATGGAAAAGCCGCAAATTAAATCGAAAATGAATTTTCTATCTGTGAAGCAAAGAATTGACGACGTTTAATCCATGGACGCTTTATCGTCACTCTATAGCTACATCCCATCAAAACCATAGCCGCTTGGTCGTCGCTTCATAGCCGCTTAATCGTCGCTTTATAGCTACATGATAGCCGCTCCATGGACAGGTTTTCTTACGATCCGCGTTGGCCGGTTTTGGTGTTTTTTCGCGCGCGCATTGGAATGTCTGCTTCCATTTCGACCGTAATTCAGCGGCAATATGGATCATCATCAGAGAATATCAGCCTCTGGCCGCATCTAGGCGAAATTCCTCAATCCGCTCCTGGCACACCTGCTCGGTAATCATCTTCAACATCCTCGCCCGCTCGGCCAGCCACTCCAGCTCTTCCTTGGTAATCGAATATGCTTTGTCGTACCGCGCCTCGATATATGCACGCCGAAGCAGATCAAAATGACGCTCCTCCTCCAGCGTACCGCGCGGGAAGACCGGCACCAGTTCGGGAGCCTGACCGGCGGCAAGCTGGTCCAACTTTTCGATGTCGTGGAGCTTTGGTTTATAGTTCGTGAACACGAGGAGCACAGCGGAGTAGAATCGCTCGACCGACTGGTGAAGTTCAAATGCCGCTTTAGGATAATCTTTCCGATCGAATGGAGGCTGAAAATCTATAAGGAATGAATTCGCACTGGTGAACCAGTATGTAAATTCCTCCACCGCTCTCTCCAGCCTCTGCTCCGGACTCAGCTCCCTCGGCTCGGAAAGTTCAAACTTCCCAGAATCGTACAGCGCGATCCCCAACCGCCGGATGTCCGTGTAGAAGTAGCGTCCCTCACGAACGTAGCTATCAAACGCCCCCACCCCATCAATCAACAACCCTACCGGCGTCGGGACTTCACGGCGCAGGCGATTCTCCACCCGCTGCCACCGCGTCCCCTTCCTGGCATGCTTCCGATCCTCCACCAGAACATAGATGTCGAAATCGCTCTGGTACTCGAACGACCTCGGATCGGGACCAAGCTCCTCCACCCAGGTACCGGCCGCATAGCTGCCGAACAGGATGATCATCTCCACCTCCGCTTCCTCGCGGATGATCTCGACAACTCGGTGGAGTTGCTCCTGCTTGTGCTCGGGAAGATGGTCGATGCTCGTGTTCACGGGAAAGAATTAGGGTTACGCGATTGGATTGCTGGAACAGCGGGCGAATATACTGCCGATTGGGATGATGGTGATCGAACGAGGTGATACCAACGGCGGCTCAGGCCACGATATCTGAACCGCCGTTTGATTTCCGCGCTACGCTTCCCCGATCGGCATCGACGTACTCATGACACCACGCAGCAACGCAACCCGTTGCTCGTTGTTCTGCTGAAGCGCCTTCTCCAGCAGGAACCGCATCATCATCCGACGTCCCTGCTGGATCATCTCCTCCCATGTCTCCTCGGCCAACGACACTGCAGGACGTATCGGCGTGTCAACGTCATCCGGTGGATGCTCCTGATTCCGCAGGCGGTTGGCAGCCCGCAAACTCACCGGATAGCGCGATGTCAGCTCCAGAACGCCGGCGCGATCGAGCGTGGTCAGCAGATCGTAGAACGTCTCCGGCAGCGCGCCGCGCAACAGTTGCCATTCCAGCGAGCCGTCATCGGACTCGTCCATGAAGTGGCGGACAGCTTCGATCGTCACGAACATGGCCGACAGTCGTGCATCGATCACATCGATCGTGGTCCTGGGAACGTACGCGCCGTGCTGGTCGGCATCGGCGTCGGCAACGCCGACGGGTGGAATCTTCTTTGTCGTTGGCATACGATGGCAGAAAAGCTGCACCGGGAGCTGCCGCGCTTATGCCAAGCGCTCCCGGACCTTGCGGTAATCGGGACTCCCGGTGCGTGAGGAAAAGAGGTTGCACGGCATCACTCAGAGCGAATGAGCAAGCCGATGAAGGCACAATTCGACTCCGACAATCTACAAAAACAGCGAGCAATAACACCCATAGATCGATATTTCAGTTTTCCCCCCAATATCGCCGTTTTACCTACTCCAATCACCCCGTTTTCGCTCCTCGGACCAGTTTCGCCGGGAATTCCCCCTGCTTCCGACAATCGATCCCCCTTCCCCCTCCCTTCCTCTCTCCGATCGCCTCGATCACCGAGGGCATTCAACGTTCTGATTCATCGTCTGCCTCCCGGTCGGCACACCCGCTACACCTTCCACTCCCTTACATTCGCTCCCTCTCCTCGACGACTGCAACGGCTGATCCGGATTTCCGCTACCCCGTTCACCCGGCGCGGCATTCCCGACCATCATTTCGTGAACCGACATGACGCATCAGGTCAGAAAAATGCCAGGACACCCTCAGAAAAAATCAAATCCTTTTTTTCGATTTAATTTCCACGGTTCTGAAAGAAACAGGACAAGGTCCGTTTATGGCGAAATCAGGCCCATTCATTGCGCTTCCGCGTCATTCCCATAGCAATATCGGGTCCGTTTATCGCGCTTTCAGGTCCGTTTATCGCGCTTTCAGGTCAGGATGCGACACGATCTTCGCCTCGTACCAAGTTCGGGAGACAACCACCGCCTCCAGCAACTTCGGCACGAGGATGTTCAGTGGGCGTCGGCCGCGTCCGGTCGCCGGCGCAA
>JBDSJW010000390.1:0-3514 GCA_039917235.1 Kapaibacterium sp. (SeqCode)
AACGAGGGAAACGTTGGGGCATAGGTGGCATTGCCGTGGAAACTGACCCTGGGAAGACGCTGCCGGATCAACTCCCGCCGCGCCGACTCCGCTCCGGCAAGCCCCTTATCGGCGATGCCGAACCGGGGATTATTCTCCCGGGCAATCGTCAACGCGCGATCGATCGTCAGAGCCGTCTGCGCGCTCGCATCCATACCGGCCGCGAGCAGCAGGAGAACTACGAGGACGAGGAGGTTCGGAAATGATCGCACGATTGGAATACGCAAAATTATGGGAGAGATCACGGCAATCTCCATACCAGCAAAGCGGGCGGTTCCACGCATGGGAACCACCCGCTTCCGGGATTTCGGAACCTACCACACAACGGACCGATTACCGGCTCTTTTTCGCGTGGCTCTCCTTTTTCTCCGCCTTCGCCTCGTTCTTTTCGTCGGCTTTTGTCTCGGTTTCCGTCTTGACGACCTGGCCGGTCATCGCGTCCACCCAGACTTCCTTGATGGCTTTTCCTTCCTTGATATCGAATGAGTAAATAAACTGACCATCCTCATGTTCAAGCTCGGCGCTTTTAATTTTGCCGGCCGGTATCGCCTGTTGCGCAGCGGCGCGCGCCTGCTTCATGGTGATTTTTGCCTTCTGCGCGCTGGCCGTGCCGGTTGTGAACACGATGGCGGCAACGGCGAGAGCGCCCACGATGCCGAGAGATTTACGGGGGGATTTCATTGCTGTTTCCTATATGATTGAGTTGAGAAAGGGATAATGAGTGTAGCCACATCATTAATCATTGTTGCCGGTATTTGCAGCCGGCACATATTTCATGCGGATTCAGAACTCCAGCGCCAGACCAGGCCTGAACAATACCGCGTTGTTGTTGTCGTAGCTTATCCCGAGCGCGAAATAGAAATTCGGCCGAAAAAAATATCGTCCACCGATCGTAATAAATGCCTCTCCTCCCGCTGCCTCCGGTGCAGCTAGGCTTTCACTGGTAGTGCCGTTCTCCCCCGTCTCCGGCACGGAAGCCGTGCTGGCAAATACCTCGCCGACAATATCGATGACAGGGCTGACATGATATTCGGCCGCAAGGCTTCCGTTGATGACATCTGACAACTGCACTCCCGGCGGATTGCCGAGAATTGAATAACCGATATTGGCGTGCATATCCACGGGGCCAAATCGCTTGCTTGCGATGAGATATGCCGCATAATCGGTTTTCCCGGTGCCGATCAGCGTGTCCTTTGCAATGGGAATTTTAATTTCGCCCGCAACTGCCAGTGCGGGAATATCCAGGCTCTCCCGCACAAATCGATACGAGAGCGTGGCTTCCAAATCGCCCAGGCCGCTCGCGATACGCCCTGTATTCGGCTTTATTGATGTGTATGCAACGGGCTCAACAAGAATCTGAACGTCATCGGTAAGCCCATATTCCAGCTCCAGCGGAATGGCAATCTCCCTTCCCTCCGCCGCTGTCTGATATTCCAGGTTCGCGGCGACCTTCCCTCTGCCAGCCGGGAGCATCCGCGCTGTCTCGGTTTCCAGAGGCTGCGCGATAAGCGCCGGCCCACCGATAATCAGACAGCCCACGATAACCAGATTCGCTAGTCTCAATTTCAAGATTGCCCCCGTTGATACGGAAATAATGAGCATACGATGAATTATCATCATAGCCTCTGCCGGCCATTGCCCGCGGGCATGTAATTCAGGCGGATGCAATCTACGGGGCGTATATGGAGGCAGGATGAAATTCCGCGGAGGCGGCATGGGCAATCGATCATACATAAATATTATCGGGCAGGTGTGTCACTCCTGGGGGGAACCGGCTGTCATCGATGGTAGTAAGCGTTATCGTGTCTGCTTCCGTCCGCTTTTGATCAGGAATGAACATTCTCCGGCCCGGCGTTCTCCTTCTCTTCTTCTCCGTAGTTCTCCCCGGATGCTTTTCCACGGCTATCCTCCCCGAGCAATCAGCGCTCGATTGCCCGGTCACGGTATTCCCCTGCCAGCCCGGAAGGTTCGACGCCGTGACGATCGACACGGGATCGATAACGGCCAGCGGATTCCATCCGGCAATCTCGCGGGTGCATGGCCTTGATGGCAATCGCGATGAGTTCGGCCTCACGTTCCTGCCTGGGACCGCCGCCGAGGGCAACATTCTGGTAACCCTCCGTCCGGCCAGTCCACGCGGACTTCAACCTGGCACCGACAGCATCGTGGAGGCACGGCTTCGCGATGTTGATGATGTGGTTCTCGGCCGGATGATCAACACCGATGGTGTGGATGGATCGATCGGCGGGACATCGGTGGTGGCGGGGAATGATACGATCTACGCATCGGCAAGGCTTCGGGGTCGCGCGGCGGGCGATTATGATCTGATCGTCGGAGCGGCTCGCGGTGGCGGGATATCCTCCCCACGACGGCTTGCAGTATCATCGGTGCGGACCTGGGACGCGCAACCCGCGCTCTCCCCCGATGGCCGGTCGCTCTACCTTGCCAGCAACCGGCGCGACGGCATTGGCGGCACCGATATCTATGTCAGCCATCGCGATCCCTCCGGCGCGTGGGCCGATGCCAGGAATATCGGCACCGGCGTCAACACACCGTGCGACGAGCTTTCACCGTGGGTCAGCGGCGATGGGAAATGGCTCTATTTCTCCTCCGCCGGACATGCGACCGTTGGGGGTTACGATCTCTTCCGCGCACCGATCTCCGGCGATAATGTGGGAGAAGCGGAGAATCTCGGGAAGCCGATCAACACCCCGGACGATGAGCTTTTCCCCTCGGCCCCCGCATCGGCAAATCCCGATACGATCCTCTACTACTGTTCCAATCAACACCGCTCCACGGGATTCGATATTTACGTCCTTCATCAGGTCAGAGGGAGCAAACCCGCAAGGGATACAGGCGCAATTGCGGACGGACCGCATGACGGGAGCAGGAGATCGCACAACCGTGTGAATATTCCCACCGCGAAAACTCCCGCGTCAATCAGCGACTCCACGCGCCGAGTAATCCCACCCGATACCGCGCGGAGCGGCAAATCGCGCGCAATCGATCCATCCGACACAATCGTCCTGCGGGTCAACTTCCCATTCGACAACGCAACCGATCCCTACCGCTTCACCCTCGACGATCGCGGCCTGCCGACGACCGTGCGATGGACCGATATGCTCGATACGGTCGCATGGTCGCTGCAAGCCATCCACCGGGTTTCGAGGGATCGATTTGAGATTGTGGGACATACCGATACGATCGGCACCGAGGCGTTCAATCTGGATCTGGGGCTGCGGCGAGCTGAATTCGTCAGAGGGGAACTGATTCGCAGAGGCGTCCCCCCCGGCATGCTCTCGGTCCACTCGGAGGGAAAAGGGCTGCCGTTGCGGGCGTTCTCCAGCGAGCCGGAAGAGCAGTATCTAGCCCGGCTGCGCCGGGTGGAAATCGTCAGAACTCATGAATAATGCCCCGACACATATGATACGGACCGAATCAGGCATAAAGGTTATCATCACGGCCGCGGCGCTGG
>JBDSJW010000391.1:0-5994 GCA_039917235.1 Kapaibacterium sp. (SeqCode)
GTTGAATTACTTCGAATGCACAGACTGTTCAACAACGATCAGCCGCAAGGCGGCCGAATCTGAGCGAATGAGGCGTCCTTTGGGACGCCGCAGTGAGCGAACGATGAAGGCCAACGCCGCGGATGACGTCCTTCAACAGTCTGATAGAAAAAAATCAGGGAGTCGTCAACCGCTGATCGGAGCCATCGGTGGGATCGATCGACGGGGCGCCTGTGCGCGCGCGATCATCCGACCCCTCGGCCTTCGCCTCGCTCTCCCCCTCAACGCGCATCTCCTCGGCCCAGGCGCGCTTCTCGGTGTTCATCGGGTTGGCGCTTGCCTCCGACTCCGACTTCACCTCGCCGGCGTGGATATGCCCGCGCCACTCCCCCGACTCCGTCCGGCGCGCCTCGATAAAGCTCTTGAACCGTTCCAGATCCCCCTCGACGCTGCGGGAGACGGAACCGAGCATATCACCCACGGTCTCGATAAAGCCCTCCGGCTTGTACTCGATCCTGAGATGCACCTGCGTCCGCCCCTGATCGATCGGTGTAAAGGTGACGATGCCGGTATTTTCGGCGCCGGAGACGCTTCGCCATGCGATCTTTTCATCGGGGACCTGCGATGTGATCTCCGCCTCCCACTGCTCTTCCTTGCCGCCGATCTCCGCGGTCCAGTGGAGATGCTTGTCATCAAGCTGCTTTACCGCCGAGACGCCATCCATAAACTGCGGGAATTCCTCGAACTGCGTCCACTGATTATAAGCGGTGCTGACCGGCACATCCACTTCAATCGATTTTTCAACCGTAGCCATATCGCTGCTCCTTGCGTAATTCATATTCATGTATTGATACGGCAACGCATCCACGTCCCCGTATAACCATCCGGCACGGCATGCCGCGCCGGACGATAATTCTTCATGTTCAGACCTGGGTTGCAGGGTCGGTCTGCATCATTCCTTCAGCCTCGGTGATCTGGTCCTGCGCCTTGCCATTGCCGCCGGAGGAACGCCCACCATTCGCGGAGCTTTTCCCTTTGGCGGCGGACTTCGAGGCCGAGGACTTCTTCGAACCGCCTGACTTCGAGTCGCTCGATTTCCCCGCCACGGCTTTGGAAGCCGCCGGCTTGCTCTCCGACTTCGCGGCCGAAGCCTTGGACGCTCCCCCCTTTGCTCCCTTCGAAGCGGTTTCCGTCTTATCCTCTTCGGTCATGAGAGGGGCCTTGTTATACTCCTGCGAGAGCGCCTTCACCGTGGCGAGCGCGGCCTCCTCCTCCTGAAGGTTGGCGCTGAGGAGTTCAACGGCCTTGTCCATGCCGAGCACCTGGGCTATTTCGATCAGCGCCTCGTAGGCGGTTATCTCATAGCGCTCGGTCTTGGCGGCCGCGGTCAGGTTGGCATATTCCAGGATTCCCGGCGTGGGCTTCTCCTTCTTCGTGAAATCCTTTTTCTCCTTGAGCAATCCCTCGATCGCCGGGCACTTCTCCGCCTCCGGCGCCTCGCCGAACAGCTTGAAGACCTGCTTCAGTCGCTTGATCTGTCCCAGCGTTTCCTTCTTGTGATTTGTGAACGCGCGTTTGATCTCCCGGTTTTTCGATTCACCGGCCAGCTCCTCCAGCGCGCCGACAAGCCTGTGTTCGGCATAGTAGATATCCTTCAGGTCATGCTCGAACAATTCGCTCAGCGTTTTGACGGCCATTACTCTATCCTTTTCGAATTCGAATGATGATTTGACGATTGTCCCGGAAGGGTCCGGGGGACAGGCATGCCAGCCCCCCGTTCTATTACCGGCTTTCAGGAATCATGGGAGTTGAAGACAAGTCCCATGCCATCAGATCCGCCCATCACCGTGCTTATAAACGACAAAAGCCCCGATCATCACGATCAGGGCTTTCAACAGTACATCGCGTTTGAAGGTTCCTTGCTCAGGCCGGCATTGCCGCCGCGTATCCCCTGGTTCCAAGCTGTTCCCCCATGGCCGCATAGGCAGTCGGATCTTCCGGCGCCCAGGTTGCCAGCCCATCCACATACCGATTGTACATGCAGAACGCGGCGGCAATCAGCACCGTATCGTGGATCTCGATATCGGTGGCCCCCTGCGCGCGAGCATCGGCGATATCCTCGGCGCTTACGCTCCGCGCGTCGCGCTGGACCTTGCCGGCAATCGCCAGGAGGGATTTCAGCTTTTCGCTGATGGCGGCGCTCCGGTAATCACGCCGCACGGCGTTCACCAGATCCTCATCGCCATTGAGATGGAATGCCGCCACCGCCCCATGACAGCTATGGCAGAAGGTGCATTCGTTGAGATAGGAGACATAGGTGGCAATCAGCTCGCGCTCCGATTGTTCGAGCGAGTTCGGCGCAACAAGCAGCGCATTTGCCAGCTCGTTCATCGGCTTTGCGGTTTCAGGCCGGAACGCCATCGGCCCGGTAATGCCGGGGAGACCCTCGGGGAGTGAAATATGTGCCATGAGAAATATGGATAAGAGTTGCACTATCGTTCAGGGTGTGGAATAATGCGAATATCCCCCGCGATTTCCAATCCCGCGCCCCCCGTTTATCCGGCGGAACATGGGGTTGATGGGCATTTCCGCCCCGCGCGCGCCATTTCGCATATACGCAATTATTATGATCATTCGGGATATGGTTAACTCCGTATATTAATTGGCGATTACATCAGACGCATTCCCCTTTTTGACAGTCTCTCACTGCCGCATCGCACCGACGTTCCCCGCGTGTTCGATGAGAGCATTGTATTCTATACAGTAACAGCACGAGATTCGGATATGCAATCAGGCTATTATCGCTTCCCGACCGTACAGGCAAATACCGTGATATTCACCAGCGAGGACGACCTGTGGTCGGTTCCGGCCGATGGTGGAATCGCCCGGCGCCTGACATCGAGCCTCAGCGAGGCGGCGCGGCCGGTCCTCTCTCCCGACGGCACATGGCTGGCATTTATGGCGCGCGAGGAGGGGCATTATGAGCTTTATTCCATGCTTGCCTCGGGAGGTGAAGCAAAACGCCTCACCTTTTTCGGCACCAATACCCGCCCGGTCGGCTGGAGTCGCGATGGCTCACAGATCCTTTTCGTTACCAACTACGGGCAGCCGTTCAGAAATATCACCCGCGTCTACTCGATCGCGCCGGAAGGTGGAACAATCACCGAAATCCCGGTCGGCCCGGCAACCAGTATCTCCTACAGCCCCGTGCGCGGCACCGTTATCGGCCGCAACACGCACGACACGGCGCGCTGGAAGCGTTATCGCGGCGGCACCGCGGGGGATCTCTGGATCGATACCGATGACGATGGCAACTTCCACCGGCTGATCACCCTTCAGGCAAACCTTGATGCCCCGATGTGGGTTGGTGAGCGGATCTACTTCCTGAGCGATCACGAGGGATACAGCAATATCTATAGCTGCACCCCAGCCGGCGAGGATCTCCGTCGCCATACCGATCACGATGAATACTACTGCCGGAATGCCTCCACCGATGGCAGACGCATCGTCTATCACGCCGGCGCCGATATCTATCTCTTCGATCCCGAGCTGGATCAGTCATCCCGCATCGCCATCGAATATCACTCCCCGCGCACGCAGCGGAGCCGCAAGTTTATCCAGGGGGGAAACTATCTCCAGAACTACGGGCTCCATCCCAAGGGGCATTCCACGGCGCTGGTGGTACGCGGCAAGCCGATCACCCTGGGGAATTTCGCCGGCCCGGTTGTGCAGCACGGCGATCAGGACGGAACGCGCTATCGTTACGCATCCTATCTGAACGACGGCAAACGCCTGGTGGCGCTGAGCGATCGTGGCGGAGAGGAGACGATTGTGATTCTTGGAGGTGATGGATCGGAGGAGGAGGATCGTCTGGAAGGGCTGGAGATCGGCCGCCCCACCAACTTCGTGATCTCCCCGAAGAAGAATCATGTGGCGTTCTCCAATCACCGAAACGAGGTGATCGTGGTGGATCTGGACACGCGCGAGCTGAGGTTGATCGACCGGAGCAAGACGCTCCACGATTCCGGGCTTGCGTGGTCGCCGGATGGCCGCTGGCTGGCATTCAATCACGCGGAGGTGCCGGAAACATCGTACCTGATGATCGCGGACGTGGAGACCGGTGAGAAGCATCAGATCACCGAGCCGCTCCTCTCCGATCTTGCGCCGGCGTTCGACCCGGAGGGGCGCTATCTCTACTTCCTCTCCTATCGCGAGTTCGATCCGGTATACGATAATCTCCATTTCGATCTCGGCTTCCCGCGCGGCATGCGCCCCTACCTGATCACGCTCCGGAAGGATGTCCCCAACCCCTTCATGCCGAAGCCGAAGGCGCCGGCCAAGGAGATGCCGCAACTGGACGCGGAGAAAAAGAAGAAGGAGAAGGAACTGGAAGTGACGATCGATTTCGACGGGATCACCCGCCGGCTTCTCCCCTTCCCCGCCAAGGACGCGAAGTACAGCCAGGTGATCGGCACGCGCAACAAAGTCTATTTCGTCAGCCTCCCGATCGAGGGGAGCCTTTCCCCCGCGAACCCCGGCGAAACCTCGCCGAGCGGCAAACTGGAGTCGTTCGATTTCGAGACGCAGAAGCTGGAATCATCGGTCGGCGGCGTGAGCGATCTGGATGTCTCGCGCGATGGCAACACGCTGATCTATCGCTCCGGCAAGCGGCTTCGCGTCTTCGCGGCCGGCACCAGGCCGGAGGAGAAGGAAGGGGTGGAGGATCCCGGCTCGAACAGCGGATGGGTCGATCTTAACAGGGTCCGCATATCGATAGCCCCCGGCGCGGAGTGGCGGCAGATGTATCGCGAGGCATGGCGCCTCCAGCGCGATTTCTTCTGGACCGAGGGGATGCTCGGCATCAACTGGGAACAGGTCTACTCGCTCTATCTGCCGCTGCTGGAACGGATAGGCTCGCGATCGGAATTCAGCGATCTTATCTGGGAGATGCACGGGGAGCTGGGCACATCCCACGCCTACGAAATGGGGGGGGATTACCGCCAGCCGCCGACCTACGCCCAGGGCTTCCTGGGGGGGGATCTCTACCACGACGAGGCAATCCAGGCATGGACAATCGGGCGGATCATTCGAGGCGATGCGTGGAGCCAGCAGTATGGCTCGCCGCTGGAATCGGCGGGGGTCAATATCGGCGAGGGGGACAGGATCATCGCCATCAACGGCCGGAAGGTTTCCCGGACCCGGTCGCCGTACGAGCAGCTTGTGAACACCGCCGGCACGGAGATCTCCGTCACCTTCTCACCGAAAGGCTCCGATGAGCAGAAGGATGCCACGTTCCGCGCGCTGCGCGATGAAACCCCCGTCCGCTATCGCGAATGGGTGGAGAACAACCGCCGCTATGTGCATGAGCGGACCAACGGCAAGGTGGGATATGTCCACGTCCCGAACATGGGACCGCTCGGCTACAGCGAGTTCCACCGCGGGTTCCTGAGTGAAGTGGGGCATAATGCCCTTATCGTCGATGTCCGGTTCAACGGCGGCGGTCATGTGTCGCAGCTTATCCTGGAGAAGCTCGGGCAGAAGCGTATCGGCTACCGTCTCTCCCGCCATGCCCTTCCTGAACCATATCCTCTCTACGCCGTCGGCGGGCCAATCGTGGCGCTGACGAACGAGAACGCGGGGAGCGATGGCGATATCTTCTCGCATGGCTTCAAGCTGATGAAGCTCGGGCCGCTGATCGGCAAACGGACGTGGGGCGGAGTGGTCGGCATCTGGCCGCGCAACCCGCTCGTGGATGGATCGGTGACAACGCAGCCGGAGTTTTCAACCTGGTTCGAGGATGTGAAGTGGGGGCTGGAGAACTACGGAACCGATCCCGATATCGATGTCGATATCACGCCGCAGGATCATGTAAAGAAGCACGATTCGCAGCTCGAGCGCGCAATCCGCGAGACGCTCCGGCTGATGGAGGAAAAGCCCTTCACGCTCCCGTTCTTCGATGAGCGACCGACGATGGCACCGGACCCGCTTCCGAAGCGGGTAACGACCAACGGCGTG
>JBDSJW010000392.1:0-12370 GCA_039917235.1 Kapaibacterium sp. (SeqCode)
AGATACAAAAGATAGGGGCCGGGGTGCCGGGAACTTCTCCCCATTTGTTGATGTTATAACACAGAGAATCGCGCGGTTTATCTCATTGCGGCGCGCGATTGGCTCCAAATGCTCCGGCCGGCATTTAAAAAATCATATCAGGGCAGGCAGATGGCGATCCATGATGGCACGTTTCCCCTCGGGGGAATTGGGAAGGCGTTTTCCTCGTTTCGCGACCAGACGGGGCGAAGGGAGGAGGCAAATCGTATTGCGGCGGAGCGGACGGCCGAGCATTCCGCGCGCCAGGAGGCAGTTCGTGCGGAGGAAGCCCGCAGGGTGGCATTCGAGCGCGAGGCGATCCCGCATATGGATGCCCTGTTCAATTTCGCCATCAGGATGACGCTGGATCAGCCGGAGGCCGAGGATCTTGTCCAGGAGACATATCTGAAGGCATTCCGGTTCTTTGATAAGTTCGAGGAGGGGACCAACTGCAAGGCGTGGCTTTTCAGGATCATGAAGAACAGCTACATCAACCGCTACCGGAAATCGCAGAAATCCCCCGAAACCGTGGACTACGAGAGCGTCCAGGAGTTCTATCACACAATCCGCCCCAGCGGCTCGCCGAACGCCGAGGGCTCCGCCGATGCCCTTTTCGCCAATATCATGGATGATGAGGTGACGCTGGCGATGGAGGACCTCCCGGAGGATTTTCGGACGGTGGTGATCCTCTGCGATATCGAGGGGCTTACCTACGAGGAGATCGCCGAGTTTGTCGATTGTCCCGTCGGCACGGTCCGTTCACGGCTTCATCGCGGCCGGAAACTTCTGCGCGATTCTCTTCTGGGGTATGCCGCCAGCCGGGGCTACGCCCCCGTCGACGTCGGAAACTGAGTTTCACGATCGCTGTTGCCGTGCCGCCGTGCCTCGGACGCACGGCGGCAGTTCGCCACATTCATCGCCTTCCATCACGATCTTCCGGCGGTGCCGTCGCGGGTTGCCGGGGCCTGTCCGCCCCTGTCCATTCCCATGGGGAACAATGGATGGCGACGGCGGAACGTCATGCCATGACGCTTTGGAATGCGGGTAAATCGATCGATGTGAGAAATGTCTTGAGCCAAAACGATAATTTGATTGCGTGTAAAGGCCTTTTGGTGGCATTTTCACTCTACTGTGACCTGTAAAGAGATTCATGAACAGATAACCGCCTACGTCGACAATCGTGTTGATGAGCATGAGTACCGGGAAAAGGTACAACAGCACATCAAGTATTGTCCGGACTGCAGGGCGGCGTATGAGCTTGAGCTCATGACCAAAACGGTCGTGCATGATCGCGCGCCCCGTTCGGTGACGCCCGATTCCCTGCGCCAGTCGATCGCCGGCCAGGTGGGCGCATTGTCCGATGAGCGGAAGTCGGGCATTCTCAACGGTGCGGCGCAATCGGAGCAGGGGTGGTTCGACAGGTTCGGCGATATCTTCCTCTCGCCGGTCGGCGCGGTCATCGCGGCAATCCTGGTGATCGCGGGGGCGTGGGGGATCTTCGGAGGATCGAAACCGCAGATCGCCCGGCTTGACGGACCTTCCGGGGTGGTTTCGGCCGATGATAACAAGCCCCATCCCGACAATTTCTTCAACAAGGCCAACGAGAACTATCGCGCCATTGCCGACGGGCATCTGATCCCCCAGCTTGCCACCCATGATTCCAGGGAGCTTACCGATTTCTTCAAGGATAAGGGCGTGGGCTACGGCGTGATCTTCCTTCCGGCGAAGGCCCCGCTTACCGGAGGCGTGGTAAGCAACCATGGCGATGCTCATTTCGCGCATCTTATCTACGGCGGCGGCAACACGCTTTATTATGTCTTCGAAGTTCCCCAGGCCACGCTGAAGCAGGGGAAGGTGTTCTATATCACCGATGATGTCATGCAGCGTCTGGATCACGGTGAGAATATCTGGGAGGAGCCGAGCGCCGATGCCCGGTTGGTGATGTTTAAAAAAGGTGATATCATCTGCGCAATGGTCTCCAACGCACCCAGAGCGAGCATGGAGCAGTTCATCGGCGGACGATCGTAGCGGGGCGTTTCTTCCGGCATGCGCCGGCACCCGGCCAATTCAATTCCATCAACAGTTCGATTCTTATGAAGGGTATACCCATGCTACCAGCGATCCTTATCGCTCTCGCCCTTGCCGGGAGCGCCTGCAATACCCCGAAATCCGATCCGGCCACCCGTACGGATTCGGCTCAGGCGGAGCGTCCCCTTCAGGGAGCACCGTCAACCGGCGGCGCGGCCGAGGTAAAAGCGATCCCCTCGACATCCGCCGGTGCCGCCGGCGTCGGGGCGGTTGCCTCGATGGAGGATGAAGCCACGGTCGGTTCCGGTCCCGGCGTTGCCCGCGTTATCTCCGTGGAGGAGAATGTGACCGCCACCGAGGGACAGATGGCGCCGAACTTCACCTGGAAGGGGGCCGACGGCAAGGAGCATTCGCTGAAGGAATATCGCGGCAAGGTGGTGCTTCTCAATTTCTGGGGGACCTGGTGCCCTCCGTGCAGGATGGAACTCCCGGATATCGTGAAGCTGCGCGAACAGCTCGGAGCCAAGGGATTCGAGGTGATCGGCGTGAATGTGGCCGAGGAGGACAGGATGCAGAACCACATCCAGACGGTGGAGCAGCATGTGGGGGCGTTTGCGTCGAAGAACGGGCTGAAGTATCCGCTTGCGATCGCCAACGACAAGGTGATCGAGGCATACGGCGGGCTTGAGGGGGTTCCCACCACGTTCATCCTGAACCGGAAAGGTGAGATCATCTGGAAGGCCGTGGGCATGCAGCGCGAGGCCGATTTCCGCGGCGCCATCGACAAGGCGATGTGATTGTGTCGTCCGATGCGCATGTCAAACGGGAGAGTGGCGTGGAGATTCTGAATCTCTCGCTCTCCCGCGCGAAGCTGATCCGCTTGCTTCATCGTGGCAAGGGAAGATCGCGCGAGCGGGCGTATCTGGCCGAGGGGAAGCGGCTTCTGGAGGAGCTTTCGCAAAGCCCGGCGCGCGTCAGGTTTCTGTTCGGCGTGGAGGAGGCGGCGGGGTGGCTGGCTCGGCATTTTCCAGAGGAATCGATTTCCGTGGTGGATGAACCCGGCGCGCTCTTCGCCACGGAGCAGGCGCAGGGGGTTGGCGCAATCGTGGAGATGCCCGATGCGATCACACCGCATGATCTTGTCGAACGTGGCGGCCCCATCCTCTTTCTGGATGGCCTGGCCGATCCGGGAAACGTCGGGACGATCCTCCGCACGGCGGAGTGGTTCGGGGTTGGCGGCGTGATGTTCGGTCGCGGATCGATCGATCCTTTCAACCCGAAAGTGGTGCGTGCCTCGATGGGGGCCATCTTCCGTCTGCCGGTCATCGAGGAGATCACTCCCCACGATATCATCACGCTTGGACTCCCTCTCTTTGCGCTCGATGCCCACGGCACCAGCCTCCTCGGTCGCGAGGCGCTTCCTGAACGGGGCGTCTATGTCATCGGCGGCGAGGCGCACGGGGTTTCCCCGGAGCTGCTGGAACGGGCCGAGCCGATCGCGATCATGGGGAGCGGGAGAGGAGAATCGCTTAACGCCGCCATCGCGACCGCCATACTCCTCTACGAGCTTCGTCGCGGCCTTTATCTTCCTCCGCTCACACCATAATCCCATGCCGCCCTGGCGATGTTCGCTATCGTTCCCTCGCGCGTGGCTTCATCCGATCGGCTGTCGGAGATAAACACCACGACGGCGATATGGTCGCCATTCGGAAGGGTGATGATCCCCACGTCGTTGGTTGCGCGGGTCATCCCTGCGGACGTTCTGGCGGTGCCGGTCTTATGCTCCACCACCGTTCCCGCGGGGAGTAATCCCCTGATTCTCTTCAGCCCGGTCGTGGTATTTGTCATCAGCGATGACAGAAGCGCGTGGCTTGCGGCGGATAATCCCTTACCCGCATGAAACATGCTCAGCAGATGCGCCATCGCCACCGGCTGGCACCAGTTCCGGTACTGGACCATCGGCCCGGCGGCCATCTCCTTTTCCGTTGTCGCTATCGCGATCTCCGGCACGCCAAGGTCGTGAATGTAGGCCGCGGCCTTTTTCGGGCCTCCAAGGATACGGAGCAGGAGATCGCACGCCGAGCCGTCGCTCTCCGAAACGCTGTAGCGCAGCAATTCCGCGATGGTAATATCCGCACCTCCGCGGGGATAGGTATCGCGCAGCGGGCTGTTCATACCGGCCGGGACATAGTCTCGTTTATCGACATGAATCTTCCTGTCAAGCGATAGTTTCCCCTGATCGACCTGGCGAAGCACGGCCATCGCGATCGGGAATTTAAAGACGCTCTGCATCGGGAAACGGGCGTTTCCGTTCATCGATATGATGTCGCCGGTTTCCAGCCGCATGATCGCAACCCCCACATTCCCATCCACCGAGGCGGCGATTGTTGTGATACCTGATTGAAGCGCTTCCTTTGCCGGTTGTGACAGCGCGAGCCGTGGAACAAGGGATAAGAGTGCGAGGAGCGAGGCCAGTGGAAATCGCATCGATATAAGCGTGAGTTCTGAGTTGTGAGTATCGTATACGGCGTCCGGTTACATCACCGGTTTGCCCGATTCATCGATCATAAATGTCGTCACCCCTCCCATGATCAGCGGCTGTCCCGTGGCGCTGTCGATAAACGTGATCGCCAGCTTCCCCTCCTGAAATCGGCAGATGGTGAAGCCCGCCGCGCTCCGTCCTTTTTCCTTCGACGTATTGAACGGGTGCGTGTAGATATTCGGCGGCGCCGATGAGCGGACGGACTCCCGTTTTGCGCCGGCGCCGTTGATGATGAAGATCTTCGGACAATTCCGGCAGGCGCTGTTGCTGTCGGGATAGTAGAGGAACTGGAGGCTGTGATCGTGACCGGCCATCATCAACTGAATGTTCGCGTTGCTGCGGCCCAGAATCGCCAGAAGCGAATCCTTGTAGGCGCGATAGTGAGGGGTGCAGTTGTCCTCGTCGGAGAAGAATTCCTGCACATAGCGGGTGGGGTCCTGCCCTTCCGACAGGCAGTTGCCGATATATCCTATCCGTTTTCTGTTCGCCTGCCAGAGCCTGTAGCTGCCATGTGCCCCCACGGAGTAGGGGGAATGATGCGCCATTAGTATCCGCCATTTCACCCCGCGCGCCGCCGCGGAACGGCGGAGGATCGACTCCAGGGAATCGAGTGCCGGCTTCCATTTCTCCGTTTTCTGGTTCAGAAGAAGCGCTGAATCGAAGAGGATGAAATCGACCGAATCGCGCGATCCGCTCGCCAGGGCCTTCCGGAGGATGGCGGGATCATGGGGATGATATGTCCAGAATTCCAGCTCCGCCTCGGCCTGATTTCCGGCATCGCAGACGCCATAGGGGATGGTTCCCTCCAGCGCCGTGCAATAGTAGTCGTGGTTTCCTGGTATCGACTGTACATTTTCCCGGCCGAGCATCCCCATCAGCGTTTGGTGCGGGCCCATCACATTCTTGATCAGTTCCACCCGTTTTTTGTCGGTGTATCCATTCAGGCCGTGGGGATAGAAGTTATCGCCAAGGAAAAAGAGGAGGCTCACCGGCTTTCCCGCGGCGACCCCGAGCGTTGCCTGTTCCAGCATATGTTTGGCGTTGCCGGACATCTCATCCCCCGCTTGTCCCGCATCGCCGATGGCGAGGAATGTGAGGGGAACCGGCTGTTGCGCCCGCGCCGCCATGGGGGGAAGGGTCAGAAGGAGGGTTATCAGAAGGAGGAGTAACCGGTCTGATCTGTTCATAGGCCTGAGTGATCGTACGGATTGGGGGAAACGATGCCCGCTATTGCCGTTCTCTATATAAATATCATTTTGTCGGGAACCGGCGGGGCGCAATCGGCCACTAACCCGCTGTAACGCATCGTTCGCAATGATCCAAGTATGACGCAACAGACCGATGAGGAGCTGATACAGGGGACTCTCGCGGGGAATCAGGGGGCATTTGCCACTCTGGTGCGTCGATACGAGCGCCGTGTAGCCACGACGATTCGGAGCGTCGTGGGGGATCTCTCCCGGGATGATACCGCCGACATAGCGCAAGATATATTTCTTCTGGTTTACAGGTCGCTGGCGTCATTTCGGGGGGATTCGCAGTTCGGCACGTATGTCACGCGGATCGCGCTCCGGCACTGTTACCGGGAGTCGAAGCGTCGTAAGAAGCGAGGCTTTCTCTTCCTCAGCTTCGATGCTCCCAGCTCGGATACCAGAACGCCCGATGAGCGATTTGCCGGGACATCAACAACCGACAGGCCGGTGATTGCCGACGAACGGAAGAGCGAGGTGGTGAAGGCGCTTTCGGCGCTGCCGGAGGAATTCAGGACGGTGCTGGTGCTGCGGGTGATCGAGGAGATGTCGGTGGAGGAGGTGGCGACGGCGCTGGAGATATCGACCGGGACCGTGAAATCGCGCCTTTTCAGGGCGAAGGATAAGATGAGGGAGCTTCTGGCGGGATGCGATCTAGAATTTCAGCTTGATACGATAGAATAGATCTCCCTCGGTTCCGCCGAACGGGCCTGTCGCCCGCCGATAGCCGAATCGCCGTGGGGGACGGAACGAAGCGGATTATCAACTCTATATATTCAGGAAGAAGCCATGTCGGATCAATCGATCGAACGGATGCTGCGGGAGTCATACCCGCCGAATCTGCCGTACGGATTTGCCGAGCGTGTTGCCAGCGCCGCCATGACGGAGGGCCGGTCATCGCTCTGGGAACTCTTTCTCGGCATGACGCCGCGCGTCGGTCTGGCTGTCGGCGCGCTTGCAACGGTTCTGATGATCTTCGGGTTTGTGGGCGAGGGGCCGAACCTGATCGACGCGATGTCGCAATCCAACGAAGCAAGCATTATCTCCTTACCGTAATGAGCAATCGTTCAAAGGCAGTGGCCGGACTGGGTCTGATATTTCTGCTTGGAGGGTTCTGCGGCGCTCTCGTCTACGGGATCATCGTTCGCGATAATCTCCGCGAGCGGCAGCAGCTTCGCACGCACGAGGGGTTTATTCAGTATTTCGAGTATCGCCTCCAGCTTACCGAGGCACAACGCGATTCGCTCCGTGGCGAGCTTGACCGCGTCTACGATCAGCTCTCCGATCTCCGCTCCGTCACCTCATCGCAGTACGAGGCGGTGATCGATACGTTTACGCAGCGGATAGGGCCACGGCTGACGGAAAGCCAGCGGGCGCTGCTGCGCGAGCAGGAGCAGAAGCTGAGAAGCATGGTCCCGCACGAGAAAAGGCGCATGGCCGAGAACCAGCGACCGATGCCCTCCGCGCCAACGCAGGTTGCCCCCCCCGGAACAAAGCCGGCTGAGACGCGCCGCCCGACCGAATCGCTTTCGGTTGCGGCCAGCAAAGCTCAGGGGGCTCCCGCGCCGACCGTGACCACGCCGCCGCCGCCGGCCGCGATGTCCAACAGCGGTGAGGAGCCCGATGTTGATCCTGGGTTTGGCGGAAAAATGCGGGAGGCGCGTACGCGGCTGAACCTGACCAACGATCAGGTGGCGCAGATCCGGACGATCTTCAGCGATAACAAGGCGAAGAACGCGACCGTCAAAAGCCAGTTCTCCACCCAGCCGCTGGTTCTCAGAATGACGATCCTGCAAAACAACAAGGAAGCCCGGAGAAAGTTCAGGGCGTTGCTGAGCGACACGCAGCTTGCCGCGCTCAGGCAATGGCAAAGTGAAGAGCGTGCAAAGAGGCAACCCGCGCAGAAGAAGTAGATCTCGTTCGCGCGCCGGAATCCGTCGGAAGAATCAAAGCGGGGATATCAACCGATATCCTTGCTTTACGTTATCAAGCCATCACCATCATATCCCGCATCATTCCCCGGAGAACGAAAACTTCCAGCATGATGTTTGTTCCGAATGGAGAACTCGTGTAGCTTCCCGTTTCAATCATGTAGATCTGTCGAGGCCCGGATAATCGTATATCGCTTAAAATGAGCAGCCCTATGATTATGAAACACATTCTACCCGCCATTGCCGCAACATTGATTGCCACGGCGGCATATGCGCAGCAGCCGGGAACCATCCCGATGACCCCTCATATGGATGTCCCGCTGAAAACCCAGCACATCATCGTGCCGGCGAAGTTCAGCGGCTCGTTCGATCCCAACCATACTGTCAATCTGCCGGAGGGGTGGACCGCAAAGCTCTTCTACGTGGGCGAGCTTAACGGCTCACGCTTTATGACGTGGGGGCCGGACAGCGTTCTCTATGTGGCAAATCAGGGGAGCAGCCTTGTCTACGCGCTCCCGGATCGCAATCACGACGGTGTTGCCGATACCGCCTACGTTGCGGCGCGCGGCAGCGGGCACGACCTCAAGTTCTATCACGGGGCGATGTACGTGGCGGGGACGGATCAGGTGGTGAAGTTCGTCGATAACGACGGCGATGGCGTCTACGAGACATCCTCGGTCTTTATCGATCACGTCACATCGCTGGCGGAGCATCCTTCCGGCGGGCACAGCACCCGGACTATCGTCTTCGATACCGTGCGGCAGAAGATCTATCTCTCCATCGGCTCCTCCTGCAACGCCTGCCGCGAGGAGAGCCGGGGAGTTATCGCCGAGTTCAACATGGATGGCACCGGGCGGCGCATCTACGCCAGCGGCGTCCGCAATGCGGTCGGGCTGACGATTCATCCGCGTACCGGCCAGCTCTGGGCAACCAACAATGGCAACGATAATCAGGGGGGCGATCTTCCCCCCGAGTGGATCGATCTGGTGCGCGATGGCGGCTTCTACGGCTGGCCGTTTGCCCACTCCTACGAGTACTACAACAACTTCCAGGCTGGCAGCGATTACAAGGCGCTCCTCCCGATCACCGCCGCCGACAGCGCCAGGGTCAGAAGGATGGTTTCCCCGGCCGCCCTTGTCCAGGCGCACAGCGCCCTGATGGCGATCGAGTTCCCGAACAGCAACGCCTTCCCCCCCGAATACCGTCGCGGCGCATTTGTTGCCTCGCACGGCTCCTGGAATCGTTTCCCGGCGACCGGCTACAAGGTGATGTATCTCGATTTCACCAACGACCAGGATACCGTGGCCGATATGGTGGGGGATTTCCTCACCGGCTTTCAGCTTGACAGCAACGGCAATACATGGGCGCGTCCCGTGGGGCTGGAGAGCGATTCGCGCGGCAATCTCTACGTCGGCTCCGACAACGGCGTCGCGATGGTGCTGATTATCTCGCCCCCCGGCTCGGCTCAGGGGGGCGTTGATGATGCCTCCGCGCCGAACGGCGGACTGCGCCTTGATGCCTCCTTCCCCAACCCGGCCTCGGGCACCGTCACAATCGGTTTTGCGCTGCCGCGCGCCGGCGATGTCTCGATAGCCCTTCTCGATATGCTCGGAGCCCCGGTGGCGTCGGTCGTGGAGAGCAGGCATTATGAGGCGGGGGAGCATTCACTTCCGTTCGATACCCGTTCGATCCCGGCCGGCACTTATCTCTACCGTCTGACGGCGGGGGGGAAGAGCGTTTCGCGGACGATGATCGTGGTGCATTAGCCGCGAGGAATATTGCCGATTGATAAATCGGCGCGCTACGATTCCTCGAAAATCGGATGTATCTTCGGGCGTCCCCCAGCAGGTTCCGGGGGACGTGTGCCCCCCAATGACCGTAATTGCCGATCGGCTTCTCATCTACAATCGCTATGAGCCAGACCCTTTCCGAGACGGAGATCGGCACGAACGATCCCGACGTGCTCAGGAATTCCCTTGCGGAGTTGCTTGAAGAATCCCGTTCCCGCACAATGGAGCTGATCGCCCCGATTCCCGTCGATGAGCTGTTCATGCAGCAGGATCCGCTGATGAGCCCCATCATCTGGGACGTGGGGCATATCGGCAATTTCGAGGAGCTCTGGCTGGTGCGGCATTTCGGCGGCGCGCTCAGGCCGGAGTACGATGGCCTCTACGACGCCATGAAGAACCCACGCTCCACGCGCGATAAACTCCCTCTCCCAGCCTACGAGGCCCTCCTTGCCTATCTGGCGGAGGTTCGTGCCCGCGCCCTGGATCACCTTGCCACCGCCGATTTTGACGGCGCCGATCCGCTCCTGCGCGATGGCTATCTCTATCAAATGATCCTCCAGCACGAGTATCAGCACGACGAAACGCTCCTGGCAACGTTCCAGTTGAAGCAGGGGGAGCCGTACCATCCAATGCGGAGGCGGGAGCTGCCGGCCGGTAATCCGGCGGTCGATGGCATGGTGCTGGTTCCCGCCGGAACATCGTGGATGGGGACCGACGATAGATCTGTGGCGTACGACAACGAGCGCGGCCGGCACCAGGTTCACCTGGATGATTTTATGATCGATATCGCCCCGGTCTCCAACGGCCGGTTTATGGAGTTCATCGAGGCGGGAGGATATGAACGCCGCGAGTATTGGGATGATGCCGGCTGGGAGTTCATCAACGCCAACAACATCGTCGCGCCAAAGCACTGGCATCGTGACGAGGAGGGGACATGGATGACGCGATCGATGGATTTCGTGGAGGGGGTAAACCCCCGGCGTCCGGTGGTGCATGTCTGCTGGCATGAGGCGGTTGCCTACTGCCGGTTCGCCGGCAAGCGGCTTCCGACCGAGGCTGAATGGGAGAAGGCGGCTTCGTGGGATCCCGCGACCGGGGCGCAGTTGATCTATCCGTGGGGAAACAAGCCTCCGGGGCGTGACCGCGCCAACCTTGATCAGCGCGGGTTTATGGCGGCGGAGATCGGAGCCTATCCGTCAGGCGCCAGCCCGGTCGGCTGCCAGGGGATGATCGGCGACGTATGGGAATGGACCGCCAGCGATTTCGCCCCATACCCCGGCTTCGAGGCATTCCCGTACGATGAATATTCGAACGTCTTTTTGGGTCCCGATTACAAAATCCTGCGGGGGGGAAGCTGGGCCACGCGTCCGGGCGCCATCCGCAACACGTTTCGTAACTGGGACTATCCGATCCGTCGCCAGATCTTCAGCGGGTTCCGCTGCGCGCGGGATGTCTGAACCGGGACGAAACTATTGGGGAATCGTGTGAACTCAGAACAATCGATCGACAACATCACCATCGCCGAACAGTCGGAGGTGGAGGACTATCGCGCCGGGCTTGCCGCCGATGTGCTCCGCGGGCTTTCCCTGCCGGGCAAGGAGCTTCAGCCGAAGTATTTCTACGATGAGATTGGCTCGCGGCTTTTCGAGAAGATCTGCGAGCTGCCGGAATATTATCAGACGCGGACGGAGAGCGCCATCCTTCGGGATATCGCCCCGGAGCTTATTGAACATTATCGTCCGGCGACCCTTGTGGAGTTCGGCTCGGGAAGCTCGCTGAAGACGCGGCTCCTCCTTTCGGCAATGGAGAACGCCGGTGTGCTGAAACGCTACGTGCCGATCGATATCAGTCGCGAGATGCTCCTTTCCGCCGCTGAAAGCCTTGTCCGTGAATATCCCGGCCTTGCGGTTGATGCCGTGATCGGCGATTTCAACGCCGGCCTGCCGCCGCTGACCGCGCCGGGGCCACGACTGATCATCTTCCTTGGAAGCACCATCGGGAACTTCACGGAGGAGGAGGCCACGGCTTTTCTGCGTCGCGTGGCCTCGGGGATGGAGGAGGATGATCTCTTCCTCCTCGGCATCGATCTGGTGAAGGATCCGGCCATGCTTCACGCCGCGTACAACGATGCCGACGGCGTCACCGCGGAGTTCAATCTCAACGTGCTTCGGGTCATCAACCGCGAGCTGGGAGGGGCGTTCGATACCGGGACATTCCGGCATTACGCGTTCTTCAACCCGCGTGCATCGCAGATCGAGATGCACCTGGCAAGCCTTGAGGAGCAGACTGTCCCGATCGCATCGATCGGCATGGATGTCAGGTTCGGGCGTGGGGAGACGATTCTGACGGAGATCAGCCGGAAGTTCACGCCGGGGAGCGCGCGGACGCTGATGGCGGCGGCCGGCATGAATGTGCTGGACATCTTCACCGATTCCGGGGAGCTCTTCGCGCTGGTGCTCGCCCGCCGGGAAAAGGGATAGGATGGTATGAACGAACCAACAGTGATCGGCCAGAGATTCCACCCCGGTTATCCATCGCAGGGCCTGCTCCGCGAGGAGGACCTGTATGCGATGATCGCGAACGACCTGTTCGGCGCGTTTTCGCCACGTCGCCCCGACCGCGTGGGCGTGGAGCTTGAGCTGTTCCCCTATCACCGGGATTCCGCCGGAAACCTTGCGCCGGCATCGCTCAGATCCGCCGGCGATGGCGTATCGCTGGCGCGGCTGCTGGAAACCTTTGCCCAGCAACACGGCTGGGAATGGATCGATGATCCGAGCGGCGCGATCATGGTCCATCGGGCGGGGGGGGGATGTC
>JBDSJW010000393.1:0-3001 GCA_039917235.1 Kapaibacterium sp. (SeqCode)
GCATCTTCCCGGCTGGATGGAGATCCCGCTGGCCGCCCGCATGGCCGCGGAGCTGGGGGCGCCAGCGGTGCTGGATAACGACGCCAACCTGGGCGCCCTGGCGGAGCATCGCTGGGGGGGCTGGGGGGCCGATGACATGGTGTATCTGACGATCAGCACCGGCATCGGCGGCGGGATTATCGTTGGAGGAAAGCTGCTCCACGGGGTAGGCTCGGCTGCGGGGGAGGTGGGGCATATCACCGTGCAGACCGATGGTCCGCGCTGTCCCTGCGGCAATCGCGGCTGTCTGGAGATGATGGCAAGCGGCACATCCACGGCCCGCCGCGCGCGCCAGGCGCTGGAGGCATCGCCGGGCGATGGAGCAATTCTCCGTCGGCTGGCGGGGGATGATCTTACTGCCATCACCTCCGCGCTTGTGCTCCGCGCCGCCAATGAAGGGGATCGTCTGGCGATGGAGATCTGGGAGGGGACCGCGGAGTATATCGCGATCGGCCTTGGGTCGATCATCCATATCCTGGCGCCACGGCTGGTTGTGCTGGGGGGAGGGGTGGCGCAGGCGGGGGAATATCTGCTGGCTCCGGTGCGGAGAAAGCTCCGGGAGCACGGCACCTACATGCCGCTGGACCGAATACGAATTGAGGGGGCGAAGCTGGGTCACGATAGCGCGCTGATCGGCGCCGCCACGCTGGCGCTGGGGGATTGATCACACATTTGAATTTTTTTTAGCGAACCACTGTAACCGGGTAGGGGGTAATGTGTTCCATACCTGCATCCAAGCTCTGGCGCCCTTCATGAGGTCCAGGATTACCGGGGTGGCCGGGTATCAGGCTTCGAGCAGAAAATTTGTAAAGCAATCATATCTCAACTTTCATTTCGGAGACATTCTATGAGAACGCTACTCTCTCTCCGTCGGTTCCTTCCACTGTTCGCGCTCCTCTGTTTCTTTGTGAGCGCCTGCAAGGACCAGAATCCGACCGGGGTCAACAACCCAGCCAGCAAGACTGTTGTGTCCGGCAGCCTGACTGACGAGTTAGGGAACATTGTGCCGGGGGCCGTGGTCGAGGCGCTTAGTGCTTCGGACATCCGCCTCGCGTTGGACACCACCAACGATCAGGGCGCCTTCTCTCTTTCGGGAGTAACGAACGATCCCTCCGTGAAGATCCGCATCAGCCACGGGGAGTTCAAGACGTACACATCGACCATTCAGGAGCTTATCAGCTCCGCTGGTGGCAACGATGGCGTGGTTCTCCATATGTCGCATGCCGATAGTTGCTGCGCCCGCCTGACGATTCAGGTGAGCGGTGGCGAGCATAACACGCGCCTTGGCGGCGTCGAGGTTCGCCTCCGTCGCGGACACGACGTGGTTGTGATCGGCACAACCGATTCCAACGGACGGGTGACGTTCACCAATATCTGCAACGGCGAGTTCAATCTCCGCATCGCGAAGACCGGATACACGGTGGTGGAGCGGGGCGGAATCAACGTTCATGGCTGCGATTCCACGCTGATCGAGTTCCATATGAACGCGACTCCGGGGGAGCATCATGATGACACCTGCTGCAACGGCAAGCTGAGAATCGTCGCAAAGGATTCGGCAACCGGAGCCTCTCTCTCCGGCGCCAGCATCCGCATCAACAAGACCGGCGGCAACGCTCGTACGATTGTCAGCAACGGCGATGGTTCGATCTTCCGCGAAGTCTGCGCCGGCACGTACAATGTCAGAATCGCACGTGAGGGATATCGCACGGTGGAGTTCACCGTCACGGTTACCTGCAACGATTCGGTCTACACCGATCGCCGCCTGGGCGCTGTTACCCCGCCGCATCATGATGACTCCTGCTGCCATGGTCGGGCCACGATCATCGCCCGTGATTCCACGACGAACGCGGTGCTGAGCGGCGCCACGGTCAGGTTCTACAGCGGCGGGACGCTCCGCAGCACAACCACCACCAACGGTGATGGCCGCGTGGTGCTGGAAGGCCTCTGCGCCGGAACGTACAGCATCGATATCAGCAAGGATCATTATCATCACGTGGAGTTCAGCTTCACGATCGGCTGCAACGGCACCTACGAGACCACTCGGAAGCTCCTTGCCGAAACCACGCCTCCCGCCGATAGCTGCTGCAACGGCAGCATGACCTTCCGCGTCAAGGATTCCGCGGTCGCCGATGGCGGATGGCTCTCGGGAGTTAATGTGACGGTTGTTCGTAACGGCGTGACCGTTGCCCAGGGAACAACCAACGGCGATGGCAACTACACACGGAATGAGCTGTGCGGTCACGCAACGTTCACGGTTACCTACAGCAAGAGCGGCTTCCACTCGAAGACCGTCACCTTTACGATGACCGACTGCCGCGCGATCACGGAGACCATCAGGCTCACGCACGAATAGCGACGCCCTTCAACACGATCATCGTCGCGGATCGATAGCATCGATCCCAAAGGCGGGGCTCACAAGGCCCCGCCTTTTTTATTTCCCCGCCGCGTCGCCGGTGACGCCGTTCCATTACCGGCCGTCTCTCTGGAAACCGCACGGTCGCCGGCAACGGAGGCCGAACTTCCAGAGGTTATGGAGCTTTCGTATGAACCTGCCACACAGTATCCACCGGCTTTTCAGGCATATCATCATTCCAGTCGCCATCGTCGGATTCTTTCTGACGGGGAATCTTGCCGCGCAGCCGCCTGTTCGGAATGATGATGTCTCGCGCTATTCTCTCATCCTCTTCGATATCGACAGCCCGAGGATCGATACGCTCAACCGGAGAATTCTTCAGGAATATGTGATCCCCGATATCGCCCCCGGCTCGAACGTCTCGGTGGTCGGCTACAGCGATATCATCGGCAACGACGATCACGATCTCCTCCTCTCCACGCAGCGCGCGTTCGGCGTGGCGCGATGGATGAAGGAGTACGCAAAAGCATCCGATGGAACCGTGTTGAACAGCCACGGCATGGGACGAACCGATGCCCCCTACTCCAACGAATATCCCGAGGGACGTTT
>JBDSJW010000394.1:0-12479 GCA_039917235.1 Kapaibacterium sp. (SeqCode)
GTCCGGGCGGGTTTCAAACCCGCCCCGACGTAACGTCTCGACGAGATATCTCGACATGACGTGACGTCTCGACGTGACGTATCACAATACTATTCCGACAGATCGCGTAACTGCGCGATATCAATCCCTGAGATTGTCCACTTCATCCACGTTGATCGTATTGAAGCGCTTGTAGATGTTCAGCACGATCGCCAGCGCCACCGCCGCCTCGCACGCGGCCAGCACAATCACGAAGATCGAGGCCATCTGCCCCACCATCATCCTTGAATCGGAGAGCGGAACCCCCAGCACGTTGTAGCGCGAGAAGGCGACGAAGTTGATGTTGGCGGCGTTGAGCACCAGCTCGATTCCCATCAGCAGCATCACGGCATTCCGCTTCGTGACAATGCCGAAGATCCCGAGCGCGAAGAGAATCGCGCTGATCGTAAGGAAGTGAGGAAGACCGATATGCGTCATGATTCGGATCGTATTGATTGACTATGAAATCTGCATGACTGTCGCGATCCACGCGGGATCGTCGGGCGGGAATCGATATGCCCCTTCAATCCGGCATCTACATTCTCTCGGCCGCGTCTTCCGGCGAGAACCTGTCGGAACGGGCGATCATCGCCGCTCCAACCAGCGCCACCAGAATCGCAATGGAGCTGGCGACGAAGAGGAGGGCATAATCCCCCATCAGAAGATTTCCGATCAACGATGTGGTGTTGGTCCCCTTGGTCGGCACCTGTACCGCCGCCTTCCGCCATGCCGGCACGCCCCAGACGACCGAGATAAGCAGGGCGCAGATAGCCGAGGAGACGACGACGCCGGGAAGAAGCCGCCCCATTGTCGGGCGCTCCTCGCGAAGCTTGTCGATGTTCGCCGTGAGCATCATGCCAAACAGGAAGAGGACAAGGATGCCGCCGACGTAGATCAGCAACTGGGAAACGCCGACGAAATCGGCGCCGAGAAGGACGTAGATCCCGGCAACGCCGAAGAACGCGAAGAGGAGCGAGAAGGCGGAGTAGGCGATATTGCGCGAGAAAACCACAAAGGCGCCGGAACCAACGCAGATGGCGGCGAAGATGTAGAAGATCTTATCATACAGTGGAATATCCATTGCGATGAACCCTCCCACCGCTGCAAGCACCACCAGAATCCCGAGCACTTTCGGAAATAGTTTCATGACACCTCTTATTGTCGGATGATCGGTATCTCAGTAGGAGGAGCGGATATCAGCTCCCGGCAAACCGCCCTGAACGGGCTTCGATCCACCGCGGAACGCCGGGTGGATCGGAAACGGTCTCTCTCTCTCAGCTCTCGCCGCGTTCGCGTTTCAGCGCCGCGATCTTCTCCTTCCACGCGGCAATGCGCGCTTCCTTCCCCGGATCGTCCTCCGCCGATGTGGCGGCGGACGCGGCCTCCACCGGCGCGGCCGCTACTTCCGGCGTTGCCTCCGCGACCACGGCGGCGGGCTTGCTGGCGGCGCTTTCCGCCTGGCGTTTCGCGGCGGCGGCGGCCATCTTGGCCTGCAACTCCGCGATCTTCGCCGCCTTTTCAGGATCGGTGCCGGGAGGAACGTGAAGCTTCTGTCCAGCGGGGGCCGGAGCTGCGGCGGCTGGAGCGGGAGTTGCGGCAGCGGAGGGAGCAGCGGCTGGTGCCGGGGCGCCCCCCTTCGCGGCGGACTTCCGGGCAGCGACGGCGGCATCACCAGCCTTTTCCATCGCAACCTTCTCCTGCACCTCTTCCGGCGTCAGCGTGATATAGTTGTAGATCAGGTTGTTCCGCTCCTGCTCCGCGAACTCAAACACATCGGTCATCTTGATGCACTCGGTCGGACAGGGGAAGGTGCAGAGCCCGCAGTAGCAGCACTTGGCGATATCGATATCGAACCGCGTCACCCAGAGAGCCTTCTTCTTTCCGTTGGAGGTAACGCCCGGCGAATCGCCATCCGCCGCCTTCGCCGTCTCAATCGTGATGCAGTTGACCGGGCAGGCGCGCGAACATTGATCGCAGCCGATACAGTCATCCATATTCACGTAGAGGCGGTTGCGGACACGCTCCGGCAGTTCCAGCCGTTCGTGCGGATACATGCCGGTGACCGGCTTCTTCCAGATGTACGGAACGGTGATCTTCAGCCCCACAAGCGTGGTTCTAACGCCATCCCAGATATCCGCGAGTATGCTCATAGAGATAGTTCCAGTTCTTCTTATGCGATATCGATATGCGATGTCCAGTGCCGGCCGTGGGGCAATTCATGAATTGCCCTTACAAGATCCACCTGCACAAGCCTACATGATCCCCCTACTTTCCAGCCAGCGGATGGGCCACGGGGGGAGCCACGACCTTCGGAGTATTGACATCACCACCGGCCTTTGCCGCCGGTTCAGGTCGCGGCGCCACAAACGTAATCCACACCGCCACAACGATGACAAGCACAAATCCGACGGGAAGGAAGATCTTCCAGCAGAGGTGCATAAGCTGATCCACCCGCAGTCGCGGCAATGTCCAGCGCAGAAGGATCTGCACCAGAACCAGCACAAACGACTTCATGAGAAACCAGAAGAGCCCTTCCAGACCAAGCCAGATATGGGAGTCCGCCCCCAGGTACTGCACGATAAACTTCGGCAGCGGGGAGTGCCAGCCGCCCAGAAAGAGCGTAACGGCGATGGCGCAGACCACGAACATGTTAGCGTACTCCGCCAGGTAGAAGATGGCGTACTTCATCGAGCTGTACTCGGTGTTGTAGCCGGCCACCAGCTCCGACTCCGCCTCGGGAAGATCGAACGGAACGCGATTGGTTTCGGCAAGGCCGCAGACGTAGTAGATCAGCGTGGCAAGGAGCATCAACGGAATCAGCAGCAGCGAAAGCCAGGAGCCCGGCGTGGCGATATCGTGCCCGGTGAGAAAGCTGTGCGTGGCAATCGCCTTCGGACCGCCGAAGATATACCAGTTCCAGAAGCCTCCCCCCTGCTGCTCGATGATCCCCTGCATCGAAAGCGTGCCGGCCATCATCACCACCGCCAGCACCACAAACCCGCCGGGGATCTCGTAACTGATAATCTGCGCCACCGAGCGGATGCCGCCAAAGAGCGTGTATTTGTTGTTGGATGCCCACCCGGCCATGAAAATGCCTATCACCACGATCGAGCTGACCGCTATGATATAAAAGACGCCGACGTTAAGATCGGCGGCAATATAGAAGGGGCTGAACGGTATTACGGCGAAGGCGGCGAACGAGCCGACGAAGACAAGGAACGGGGCGATCTGAAAGAGCCACCGGCTCGCCTTCAACGGACGGATCGACTCCTTCTGCATTAATTTGATGATGTCCGCCAGCGGCTGGAGCAGCCCATAGGGGCCGGCCTCCATCGGGCCGACTCTGTGCTGCATGAACGCGGAGAGCTTCAGCTCGCCCAGGATCGCAAGGAGTGCGAATACCAGGATGAACACGAGCGGCAGCGCACATATGATAATGTACGGCACCACGTTCTGCCCAAACAGGTCAACAAGAAATTGATGCATAATTGTTGGTACGTAATTCAGTCCGTCACCAAATACACGAGCCCACATGTCCCGGCATAACCGGAAATGGCCCGTCGATCTACGAGAACATCACGAACGTTTTGAACAGTATCTCTGGAAGCCGGGAATGTTTCCCGGAAATCCGGTGTGCCTCCGCTGCCGCGCTTCCGTGGGACAGCATGCAGAAACTCTAATCCGCCGCAACACATCGCTCAGCGGTCCACTTCCCCCATCACGAAATCGAACGATCCCATGATCGCGATAAGATCAGCCACATAGTAGCCGCGCGTGGCATCGGGAAGGATGCTGAGGTTGACAAAGCATGGCGGGCGAACCTTTACGCGGTACGGGTTGGTGCCGTTCGCGGAAATGATATAGAAGCCAAGCTCCCCCTTGGAGGTCTCGGTCCGGCTGTAGATCTCCCCGGATGCGGGTTTGATCCGCTTCGGAACATCCTTCTGGACATCCCCCTGCATCAGCGTCGGGGTCTTGCGGCAGTCGCGCACCGCCTGCTCAACGATCTTCAGCGATTCCTCCATCTCCCGCATCCGCACCCAGTAACGGTTGTAGCAGTCGCCGATAAGGGCGCCGTCGTTGTCGTTGCCGATCGGGATTTCGAAATCGAAGCGGTCGTAGATGGAATAGCGATCATCACGACGGATATCCCATTTGACGCCGGAGGCGCGGAGCATCGGGCCGGAGATGCCGTAGTTGATGGCGACTTCCTTGGTGATCACCCCGACCTTCTTTGTCCGCGTGGTGAAGATCTTATTGCCGGTCAGCAGCTCGTTCACCTCGCGGATCGTATTCCTGAACTGCCCGCAGAACGCCTCGATCTCATCAAGGAATGTGGGATAGATATCGTGCGAAAGCCCCCCCACCCAGACGTAGTTGTAGAGGAGCCGGGCGCCACAGAGCTTTTCAAAGATATTGAGGATGATCTCGCGATCGCGGAAGCAGTAGAGGAACGGGGTAAACGCGCCAACGTCAAGCCCGTAGGTTCCGATTCCCCCCACCAGGTGGGATCCAATCCTGTTAAGCTCGCCAACGATCACGCGGATATACTCCACCTTCTCGGAGACCTGCACCCCCATCATCTGCTCAACGGCGAGGGCATAGCCCCAGTCGTTGTTCATCGCTCCCAGATAATCCAGTCGGTCGCAGTACGGGATCACCTGCGGATAGGTCATCGCCTCGGTATGCTTCTCGAAGCAGCGATGGAGATAGCCGAGATGAGGGATTGCGTCGACAACCTGTTCGCCATCCAGCACCAGCTCCACGCGGAACACTCCGTGCGTGGATGGATGCTGCGGCCCCATGTTTATCGTCATCTCCTCGCTGCGAAGCGACTTGCCGGAGCGGATCAGCTCCACCTGTGCCTCGGTTGTCGGATGATCGACGAGTTCTTGCATATCGCTATCCGTTTACTGTGGTCGTTGCTCGTTTCACCCTCCGGTGCCCCCCGTTGGTGCCCGCGGTACGGCGGCCCCCTCTATTTCTTTCCCAGCTTCTCCAGCTTCGCCTTGAAATACCGATAGGCGGAGATGGATGCCACCGCCGCCACGAACCCCGCGCCGGAAGCCAGCAGCATCAGAGAGCTGTTGGAGCCGCCGGAGGAGCGATAGAGGAAGTAGAACACAAGGAAGAGGATGCCGACAAAGGCGTTGACAGCCGCGAGGCCGAGGAACACATTTGCCGGACTTTTCTGTTGTTTCTGCGTTGCCAATGTTCCGAACCCAGGTGCGGGCGGCTCCCGATGGAAATCCGCCGCGATTGATATGACCTCACGATCCGGCAACCGCACTCGCGGCGCCCGATCTCCCCGAAGGCGAAAAAGATACATCCGTTTCCGCCTGCCCTCACCACCGAGCAGAAATAGTGTCAGCGTGGCTTCCCGGCGTGGGGCCTCAGTACGGCACCTTCATGCCATTGTAGTAATCGGGAGTCTTGTAGTCCTTCCGCAGCGGATATCCCTCCCAGTCGCTCGGCAGAAGGATACGGCGCAGATCGGGATGCCCGTCGAAGATGATCCCGAACATGTCATACCCCTCGCGCTCGTGCCAGTCCGCGGTGCGCCAGACACGGGCAACCGACGGGATATGGGGATCGCTCAGCGGCACGTACGATCTGATGGCAACGCTGTGAATCGTCTTCCACTCATCCCCCACCGGCTGAAGCGACGACATGTGGTAGACCACGCCGAGCTGTCCCTGATACTCCTGCCCCTTGATCTCCCTGAAATCCACGCAGGAGAGGAGGTTGAGGTTGTTCATCAGGTAGTGCGGATCATCGCGCAGGTAGAGGCAGACATCGCGAATCCATTCCGCCTTCACAACGATATAGGCGGTGCCGGTTTCAGCCGGCTCGCGCCGCAGATCGCCGATCATATCGGAGAACTTGCTCAGCAGGTCGGCGTGGATAGCCTCGATTGGAACAGCGTTCATATCAGGAATTGAATGCGAAGGAGAGGGCCGGGCGGGAAGCCACGAGGCCGGGTTCATCGTGAACCATGATCACATCGGCCGTTCAGGCTTTTGAAAGACTCTGATGGCGAACCTTGTCGCGCAGCCGGATAAGCCCCTCCAGCAGCGCCTCGGGGCGCGGGGGACAGCCGGGGACGTACACATCGACGGGAATCACGCGATCGACTCCCTTCAGGACGTGATAACCATGCTCCCAGTACGGCCCGCCGCAGTTGGAGCAGCTTCCCATGGAGATCACGTACTTCGGATCGGGCATCTGCTCGTAGAGCCGCTTGACGCGCGTCGCCATTTTCAGGGTGACGGTGCCGGAGATGATGATCACATCGGAGTGGCGGGGGCTGGGGCGCGGGATCACGCCGAACCGCATCATGTCGAAGTTCGAGGCATTGGCCGCCATAAACTCGATGGCGCAGCATGCAAGACCGAAACCCATCTGCCAGATCGAGCTGAGGCGCCCCCAGTTCAGGAGCGACTCCACGGTGCTGAACACGAAATTCCCCGTCTCGAACGATTCGATGTTGTCAAGTTTATTGAGCAGTCCCATAGAGAGTGATTTCGAGTGATCAGGCAATCATCCGCGTGGCGCGCCATTCGGCGCAGCACACATCCGGCGTACGGGTCTCAGGTCGTCGGGGCGGTCTCCGCGGGAACCGGTGTATCGACCGTGGGTTTGGCCGGACGGAACCGGGGCTTGTCGTGCGTCAGCAGCGTCCCCAGATCAGGCTTCACCGGCGTTGGCAGCACCCAGTCCAGATCCCCCTTCTTCCAGAGGTAGGCATCCCCCACCAGCAGCACCGTGATAAAGACCATCCCAAGCCAGAAGGCCGGCGCGCCAAGGCCGCGAAACACTGTAGCCCACGGGAAGAGGAGAACAAATTCGAGATCGAAAAGAAGGAAGGCGAGCGCGATGACGTAGAAACGGATATTGAACCTGATATGAGCCGGGCCCTCGGCGTCCTCACCGCACTCGTAGATCATCGTCTTCTCACGAGTCGGACGGCTGGGACGTATCGCCCAGTTGGTGATCAGACCGCCGGAGACGAACACGGCTCCGAGGATGAAAAAGATGAAGATTTTGCCGAACTCAGTAAGCATCGCAGCAATCACGGATATGATGAAGACGGGGCCGGAAGGGGCCGGGGGGCCTTGCTTCCAAACAATGCCCGGGAGAGGGCCGGTGCACGGGCCGGAGGCCCATTACGCAAGGAACGACAAGCGGTGTGCTGTTGCAATCTGTTAAATCTAAAGCGCGGCAATTATACGAAGTCGCCGGTGCCATTCCAAATACGGAAGCCGCCATTTGCCGAAGAAAAAGAGAAAGCCCGGATCGAACTGGCCGATCCGGGCTTTGCATTACAAATACTGAACTCTACCGCGGGAAGATCACGCCTCCGTGTTCTCGTTCCCCTCGGTTGAAGTGTTCTCCTCGGCCGAGAATTCCTCGACGCTGACCGACTGGTTCGGGTCCACTTCCTCGGTCTCCGTCTCGGCAACCTCGGGAGCGGAAGAGCCGGCCGGGCCGGACTGCGGAACCGGATGCAGGCGGAAGTACTCCTCGTGCGCCTCGTTCCCCTTGTTCTTCATCGACTCGACCACCGAAAGGACGATCTTCTTGGCTTCCTTGTCGAACTCGATCACCTTCAGCGGAAGGTTGTCCCCCACGCGGAAGTAGCTGGCGATGTTCTTCACCGGAGCGAACGCAAGCTGCGAGGTCGGCACGAAGCCGTCAACACCGTGCGGAAGCTCCACAACAACGCCCTTGTCGATAATGCGGACGATCTTCCCCTCGGTCTCCTGACCGACGCGATACTCGTCCGTGAACTCCTCCCACGGGTTCGGCGTCACCTGCTTGTGACCAAGCGAGATACGGCGCTGAGCCGCGTCGATCCCGAGGATCAGCACCTCAAGCTCCTGCCCCTTCTTCACCATCTCACCCGGATGACGGAGCTTCTTCGTCCAGCTCAGATCCGAGATGTGCACAAGGCCGTCAACTCCCGGCTCCAGTTCCACAAAGACGCCGAAGTTGGCGAGGTTGCGGACGATGCCGGTGTGAACCGAGCCGACCGGGTACTTCTGAAGCAGAGCGTCCCACGGATCGGGATCCAGCTGCTTCATGCCAAGCGAGATCTTCTTCTCGTCCTTGTCCACGTTCAGCACCTGCACCTCCACCATCTGGCCCAGGGAGACCATCTGCGACGGATGCTTGATATGCTGCGTCCAGGACATCTCCGAGATATGGATCAAGCCCTCGATGCCCCGCTCCAGCTCCACGAACGCGCCGTAGTCGGTAAGCGAGACAACCTTGCCGGTGAGATGCTGCCCAACCTGGAGCTTCTCGTCGATCTTCTCCCATGGGTGCGGCGTAAGCTGCTTGAGCCCCAGCGAGATGCGGCGACGCTCCTCGTCGAAGTCCAGGACGACAACCTGAATCGTCTCGTCCAGCTTGACGACTTCCGACGGATGGTTGACACGGCCCCACGAGAGGTCGGTGATATGCACCAATCCATCCACGCCGCCCAGATCGACGAACACACCGAAGTCGGTGATCGCCTTGACAACGCCTTCGAGGACAAGGCCCTTCTCCAGCTTGCCGAGGATCTCCTCGCGCTGGCCGGCCAGGTTCTCCTCAAGCAGAACCTTGTGCGAAACAACCACGTTCTCGTTCGGGTGGTTGATCTTCACCACGCGAACGTCAAGCTCGCGGTTGATCAGCGCGTCGAAATCGCGGACCGGACGGACATCGACCTGCGACCCGGGGAGGAAGGCCTCCACGCCGAGGAGATCGACAACCAGACCGCCCTTGATGCGGCGGGTGACGGTGCACTTGAGCACATCCTGCGTCTCGTACGCCTTGACAATCCGCTCCCAGACGCGCATAAAGTCGGCGCGCTTGCGGCTGAGGATCAGCTTGCCGTCGGAATCCTCCACCTTCTCGAGATACACTTCGATCTCATCACCGGGCTTCAGATCTTCAATGTTGTTGAACTCATTGCGCGGCAGCACTCCTTCCGACTTAAATCCGATATCGATGGAGACCTCGCTGTCGGTCACCTGAACCACGCGTCCCTTGACGATCTCGTGTTCGGTGATCTCGCCGAGCGTCCCCTCATACATTTTCGCTAAATCATTGTACTCAGCACTGGAGTAGTCGCTGTCGCGTTCGAAGCGCGAATTCCGGTTCCGTCCACGGCGCAGGGTGCCGTTGTTCGTGAGAGTGTTCCCTTGAAGAGCGAGTTCCTCTGGCATTATTGCTCCTGACAATTGTGACACATACCCTTTGTTGCCTCATCGCCCCGGCACCGGCACGCGCCGATACGGTTCGCGGAAGAGGCTCCGAGCCCGAGGCCGGTGGTCATCGCTGAGAGATATCGGGCTGCCGATTCCCCGGCCGATTGCTCGGATGAGGTTGATGGGCGATATCAGGCTCGATGATTCGGCGAAGCTCAGGTGCCGTGGCCGTGGGCCGGGATGATGATCCCCCCCATGCCGCCAGCGGCGGGTAGAAGTGCGGGTTAAAGTGACTGATTTCTGTTAAACCGGCAGCCGTGTTCTCCGGTGATTGCCCTCCCCATTCGGGATAGGGCGTTTCAGGGGAAGACCGCAAATATAGCTCTTGAGGAACAATCGAGGCAAGATTTTTGTGCGTGGCGGAATCCCCCTCCCCGTCACAGTTCACCAAACGTTACGAAACTGAGGGGGCCGCCGGGATCGGATCTTTTTGCAAATCATTTGCAAGTGCGTAGTTTGTCGTTTCATGGAACCAGATGGTGATCAGATCGACGTCCTTCTCCGGTTACGGGGAGTCCGCGTAACGCAGGCCCGCCGGAGCGTGTTCGAGCTGCTGAGCGGCTCGGCGCTTCCGTTGTCGGCAGCCCAGATCGATGGAATGCTCGACAATGCCGGGCGATCGATCGACCTTGTCACCATCTACCGAACGCTTGAAACGCTTGAGCGATGCGGGCTGATCACCCGCGCGGATCGGTTCAACGAGGGATGGCGATACATGGTGATCTCCCGTGAACATCATCATATAATCGTCTGTTCCGAATGCGGCAGCACATCCCCGCTCGATGTGTGCGATCTCAATCGCATCGAACAATCGCTTGAACGGACCACTGGGTTTACAAACATCCGGCACTCCCTCCAGTTCTACGGCACCTGCGCCGGTTGCCGGCGATGAGCCCCCTTCCCGACTACGAGAATATGATGAATACCAATACGCTCTCCCGGCACCGTCGCTTTCTGGACCGGCTCGGCGTCTCCGCATCCACCCTCTGCGCGATTCACTGCGTGGCGATGCCGCTGCTGCTGAGCACACTTCCGGCAATCGGCCTCGGCTTTCTGGCGCATGGGACGTTTGAGCTGGTGATGATCGCGGTATCGATCACGATCGCCGCGATAAGCCTTGGAGGCTCCTATAAGCTCCACCGCCGCCTGAACGCGCTGATGATGATGGCATCCGGCGGGATGCTCCTTGTCTTCAATTTCTTCGGCCACGAATCCCACGCCCCGCTGATCGAGACGCTGCATCCCTATATCGCCGGGTTCGCCGGGCTGATGATCGCCTCCGCTCACTGGATCAATATGCGGCTCTGCACCAGCTGCGAACGCTGTGAACATGATCACGCGCACGACCATGCCCACGATCACCAGCATGGCGAGGCCTGTGATCACTCCCCACGGAAACATTCCGAGGCGGAAATCGAGGCCTAATCTGTCATTGTATCTCCCCCGCGCCGTGGCATCCCCGTGGCGCGGGATTCACCTCCAGCGTTCATCCATCTCCACCTCCCCCGCAACCCGCTCCCAGTCGATGTTCGGAGGAAGCCCCTCCGGGTCCATATGCGCCGCGAGCGACGGCACGGGACCGATCAATGTCCGCTTTGGAAACTTCCAGAAGAACTCCTTCTCCCCCTGCGTGCAGCGCCAGATGACCCGGTCGCGCGGGGTGTTCGGCACGGTGCCAAGCCGCTGAATCCAGGCATCGCTACGGAGGCGGTGTGCCCTTGCCCCGAACGTCATGCAGGTCGATTCCACCGTCCGCCAGTGCTGCCCCCCCGCCACGAACACCCGGCTGTAGCCACGCCGGGAGTCATCGGTGCGCATATACCGGTCGCGATGATCAAACAGCGTAACATAGTCGGCCTGGGGAAGCTCATCGAACGCGGCAAGGAGCTTCACAAACGCGGGGAGCATATAGAGATAATCATCCTCGGCAAAATAGATCAGGGAGTCGGGCGGCTTGGCAAGCGCAAGATCCAGCGTCTTCCGATACGACGGGCTGTTTCCCAGCCCGGGATAGGAGACGATCTCACCGATTTCCCCCATGATCTCCAGCCTGTCATCCGGCATCGGCCCATCGTTGACGAATGTGACGCCGGCACGCCCCCCCGCCTCGGTAAACGCCCGAAGGAAACTCCGCAGGCAGAGCATCTTGGAATAATAAGGAGGGCGATTCTTCTTGTTATCCCCTCCGGTCGATCTGTAGAAGATATGGAGAGGCTGCGCTGAGGAACTGACCATAAATTGATTAAGCGACGTTACGCGTAACAGATCCCGACGGAAGTATCGTATCGGACCAAGTTAGCGCAACGGCTCGATTCCACCACAATCCACGATGATCACATTCACCATGGTGCGATTGCATCCATGTGGTTATTCGGGGAAACCGTAAGTTCGCCGAATATCGCCGGTATATCAATCAACAGAGCTGCATGAACCGATGGGAAAAAAGAAGAAGAAACTGAAGGTCACCGAGGTGATATCGCGGAAACATCGCTACGGCCTGGAACTGGAACAGGAGGCCGAGGATTTTCTTCGAAAGCTGTTTGCCGACGCGCGCGGCAAGGGCGCGGGCTTCTTCCCCCCCGCCATCGTCATCGACGCGGCAATGCACATCGTCGGCCGGAAGCAGTGGGATACGCCGGGCGCGGAAAAGCCGGAGGGATAGAGCGATTTCTCCTGACCGCATCGTCATACTCCCAGGCCCATGCTTTCCCCATACCCCTTGCTCCCCACGGCCGTTTCAAGCATGCTTCCGGCCAATTTCATCGCCGGCCGGAATTACGATTCCCACCGAATATTTCATCGCATACTTTACGATTCTTTGATAGGCCACTATCGGCACGGTATCTGCAAGGCATTACCTCCAAAACCCTCCCGTTTGTCGGCCGGCCGGAATATTTCGTTACGCATTCATGAGCTCGCCGGGGGCTAAATTAGGCGGAATCATCTTTTTTCACGCCCTGTTCATCCCAAGCGTCACAGGTAGTTATTCAGTGCATGACGTTCGAATTCATAGCAATACGCGGCCTTTCCCCGGAACACGCAATACGGCACGGTTCAGCCTGAACCATATGGCTGTCATGGCGCTGCTGATCGGGGCGGCGGGATGTGACTCCGGTGATTCAAAAACCGGCGGCGGCCTTGGCGTTCCGCGACAGAGAATAATCGATAGCCTTGCCGGCCAGGGACCGGTATTCAGCATGAAGG
>JBDSJW010000395.1:0-9526 GCA_039917235.1 Kapaibacterium sp. (SeqCode)
ATGAACAATGATGCAGAAGATTTTGGCGCACGCGTTCGAGAACGTAGGCTCCTTGAAGGGCTTAGCCAGGATGAGCTGGCAAAACGGGTAGGTATCTCGCGGGTCTACTTGTCGCAAATTGAACGCGGACAGGCAGCCAACGTGTCCTGGCCTATGCGCGCCCGTATCGCCGAGACGCTCGGCCTCGACTCTAGCATGCCGACGCGCGGCGCGGCGCCAAGCAACCACACCACGCTTCCGCCATTGCCAAAAGGACTTCAGGAATTCGTCGCCGAAGCCGACTTAGCGCCCGCTGATGTTGAAGCGCTTCGGCATCTGCAACTTCGCGGCAAACGCCCAGTCACCAAGGAAGAATGGCGCGTTCTTTACAATATTATCCGATCATATCTCGAGAACAAGTAACGCATCCGATGCCACAACAGCAGATCAACCCAGCCGCTGTCTATTTTCAGTCGGCCTTGGTTCCACGGAACTATCCTGAACTGATTGATTCCATCGAACGCTACACCACGTTCCTTCGTGCATATACTGGGCACACAGCCACTTCGAAGATCGACGAAGAGACTATAACGACGGCGTTTGGACTACGAAAGGAACACCTGCCACTGCTGCCAAGCCAGCGCGGGTTGACGATCGAACCGATCGGTTTGATCGGCATCAATGGGGAGGACATCGCCACGCGACAGCGCTTCACATTCGGTCACGAACTGATGGAGCTGTATTTCTCATACCTCGTACGCCTTTCCCCTTCGCCGACGATAGCACGCTACTGTGACGGGCGGGACAAAGAGAATCTCTGCGAACGCGGTTCCGGTATGCTGTTGATGCCGCCCGCAGTGATTAAGCCGATGGTGGATGCCGGCGGTGTCTCGATTGCAATGGCCTCGCGCCTGACGTACCAGTTTGGATCATCGCTTACAGCCGCATTCATCGCTATGATCTCTGTTGCGGACGAGCCACACGCCGTAGTATCGTGGAAGTTGGCGTGGAAGGAGTCCGAAAAGTCGTTCGTGCGCGACGAGTTGATCCCGTTGTTCGACGATTACGAGTTTCGCCCACCGAAGAAGATTCGCGTGCAGTGGTCGATGATCTCCGAAGCAACCTCCCGCATCACAATTTTCCGAGAGAAGTCCGCCGAAGAGAATTCGCCGGTGCTACTCGCGCATTCTTCCGGCACCGCGACGACGGGAGCTGACCGCCTTCATACAACCGCCGGCGTGTTGACTGTCTCCGTCGAGGCTCGGCCGTTTCAAACGGCCACGGACTCGCACGTCATTGCTCTCTACTCGCTGCCAGAATCGGTGCGCGCGGTAACCTTAGAACCGCTGTTACTGACGTAAAGCTGAGTAACTTCGACGCCTAGTGTTCCGTCCCAACAGGTCAAACGATATCGAGACCGGAATGATGTCAACCGAATCGAAGACAATACGACGCTGTCCCGGGTCGCTCACGCCACAGCAGATTACCGCAGACTTCATCTCCGCCACACACCCACGTGCCGTAGATCCTGAGGTAGTTGTCGAGATCGGCCAAGCGAGGATGGTGGACAAGGATGCGTATGTGGGGTATCAGGCATTAACAATCGCGGAATGGTCGAATGACAAACCAATAAACACAGGCGCCAGTCACCTTCTCAATACGGCGTCGATGGCAAATCAATCCCCAGCATTCCCTTCAGCCCTTCACCTATCTCCCCATCCGGCGATACTATGCTCGTCATCACCTCGACGTGCCCCGCTCCATAAAGTCCGTTAAATGGGCGCTTCGGCATGGTTGGGTAAATGAGAACGGCGCGGCGGCAGTTTTTCGCAACGGCATAGGCAACTACCTGTTGAAGATCATCCGGTGAAGGATAGTCGGCGTTCTTGTACTTGGTGTCCAGCACTGCAATTGCATTGCCGCTCGCGAGATCGCTCAGGACAAGATCGATTGTAATCGTGATCTTCCCATCCGGTGACACCCCCACCTCCTCCTGCCCGGACAGGCTCATGCCATCACCAATCTTTCCAGCGAGATATTCCGCGACGTACTTCTCATACAGCCCCGCCATGTTGACGAGGAAAGGGATCGTCTCGAATCCGCCATGTTCGTGCGTGGGACCTGCCTGCTCGAGAAAGAAGCGGCAGAGCGCGTGCAGCGGCCGATAATCTCCGTTGAGCCTGTTATAAAGCCAGCCGATGTACTCGGCGGGACGGAAGCTATGCAACGTAATGGCACCGCGTAACGAACGCCACGCCGCCATCACATAATCGAGACGCTCGCCGGTGCAGATCCCCTGCCGGATGATCGTATGCAGGGTCCACGCCAGCAGCTGGTTCTCACGGATATCGGCGGTATTCTCCTGAAACGAGCAGTGGAGCGCCACCTTCCACGGCGTGCGGAGGGAGCGGGCGATATCCACCGAACCACGAACGTATGGAAGCTGATCCTCCTCCGGCACATATGCGCGATACAGACCGCGCCGGCCGCGATCGAGCACCCGCCGCGCGAGCACCATCGCCAGCCGCTGATAGATCTCGTCGATCTGATCGCTCTCGGAGATCCCTTCGAGAATATTGAAACTCTTCAGCGCATAGGCATACTCCAGCATGCGGAAAATGCTTGCAACCGGCATCTTCGGTTCCAGATGCAGACGCAGACGGGAACGTAGCGGAATCGAGCCGACCCACCCCTTCGACTGAAGAGACCAGAGACCGCCGGTGCGCATCGTGGGCTCCTCAATCTCGATCTTATCACCATGCTCACGGAAGATGATCTCCGCATCGGCCATCGTCAGCTCGCTTGGCGGAATCTGCACGGGTTTATACTCGAACAGACGCAAGATGCGTACATCGTCCATCATCATACTCCGATCCGCTTGCGCATCTCATCCCACTTAAATTTCTTCGCTTTCTCGCGCTGATCGTAGAAATACTCCACCAGATATGGCTCGATCTCCATCCGCCATATATCCTCAATATGATCCATCAGATCCGTACGAAGGAAATAGGAAATGCCAATCGAATAATGCGGATCGTTAATCGCCTTGTTGAGTTGTTCAAGCTCATCAATCAGCTTTTTTGTCGGAAACCCGGTATCGTGACGCTGATGATAACGGAGCAGCACATCGAACTCCGGTTGCAGTTCCAGAAACGCGAAGCGACGCCGCAGCGCATGATCTACCAGCGCAATCGAGCGATCAGCCGTGTTCATTGTACCGATGATCCGCACGTTTTCCGGGATACGGAATCTGTCGCCGCCGGCGAGGGGAATTTCATCGTCGCGATATTCCAGCAGGTACATCAGCTCCCCCATCACCCGCGCAAGATTTGCCCGATTGATCTCATCGATAATCATCACGCTGATCCCGGTGCGCTCAGCGGCGGTATCACAGAAACTGAGGAAACGACCGCGCATCATCTTATAGTCCAGATCCCCGTTTGCCGTAAGCTGAGGACGGATTCCCTGCATGAAATCCTCATACGCATAGGCCGAATGGAATTGCACGATTTCCCGGAATCCATCTCCACCGCCAATCAAATGCTCCGCCAGGCGCTTTGCGATATAGGTCTTCCCCGTTCCCGGCGGTCCGTAGATAATTGCCTGCTTCTTCCGGTTGATGGCGTTGACCCAGCGCTGCAACCGCTGAGTATCGAAACCAGTTTTCGTGGCGATATCCGCAAGAGTATATACCGGATTGGGATCAATCTCGATGCCCATTACCGGTTCATCACCTCTGTCATACCAAGACCGAATTAATTTCCCGGATCGATCATCAAGAGTCAGCAGCACAAGTGGATAGAGTTCCTGAAGCCCATCGGCAAGTGTCGAGGCAAGTTCATCGAACTGCATCGCGAGGACATTTTCCCGTGGAATGGTGATCGTGACTTGAAAGCCATAGCGTTCCGGCGCCTTGATCCAATCGGAAAATGTGAATGATGCCTCATCTCCTTCAAGCATGTCCAATCCGGTCATGGACTCGGAGCGGCGGCCAAGCCGACGACGTATGCCGGGCTGTACCTCCTTCGCAAAATGCTCCACGAGCAGTTCATGATGCTGGCGGCAACCGGCCATAAAGCGTTCGCGCTGATGAACGCCATACTCCCCGATATAGAATCCGTATGAGATATGATCTTTGCGGATTGATACGTAGAGCTGCGCGTCCTCCGTTCGTTTGCCGCCTTTCGGATAGAATGCTCCCCAGTAATAATCCCACGCTCCACCGCGACCAGAATCGTTCTTCAGAATACGCGATGTTCTTTTCTGACGGGTCTCCATCCGTTCCAGCATCTCAGGACGCAATCGGACAGCGATAGCATCCAGCAATTGCTCGAATGGTTCCTCAAGCCGATCCTGAAACTCCTGTTTTCTCTCCAGGTAGGTCGCTTCCACCGGGGACTCATGCAGAAGACGCAACAGCTCGAACGTCTCTGGTGTAAACGCACCATCAGATGACGTGGGTACAGCATCTACGACAATTTCAGGATCGGGCGTCGGCTTGACGACCTCGGTCGAAGCTGACCAGAGGAGATGATCCACCGCCTGCGGGTCCAAGGCGCGCTCGATACGGAGATCATGAACGGCGGCCTGATAGCGATGGTATTCAGCGGCTGTCCGCGCTGTCGTCGGAGCGTAGTCAGTCAGTGCTACAAGCCCACGATCGAGTGCCGGCAGCCATAGAGGATAGCGCTGAGCATCCTTCAGATAGAGAAGGAGCGTGGCATATCCCCTTCCCGTTCCCTTCACCGGACCAGATCCTGGTTTCCAGAACTCATCGAGAATGTCATCGAGCGTATCCTCGGCAGCGTTCCATATCCGCTCCGTCCAGATATTCAACGCATCGATATCCTTAATCATCATCGCGACCAACGATCCGCCGAATGCGGTGCCAAACCGGTTGTAACAGATGCGCCCGTTTGACCAATCGGTGTTGACCTCGCGGAAAAACTCGCGAAGCGTCGACTCATCCAATGCACCTAGGTGTTGTTGCAGAATTATTCGTGCGCGCTTCTCGGCTGCCGAACGTATTTCGGTCCGCTTTGCGTCGATGCCGGTTCCTTCAACAGCAGTCTGTCCGGTGCCTGTCGCACAGACCCACATCAGGCTCTGGATGTCAACCATATCGGCGGGATCAAAATCATCGAACGCGGCACGGATCTCCCCCACCAGTTGCAGCATTGCCTCGTATGAGGCGGCGCTGGGCACATCAGTCAGGATTGCACGGCGATGTATCAGATCGAGGAACTGTTTCACCCATGTTGGCTTGATCAGTAGCTCGGATTCAGGATGGCAGACGAAGAGAAAATATGTGGGGAATGCCCAGATGGATGGAAGACCGGCACCTGTGACGTAATCGAGATAGCGTGAGAATCGTTCATGCGATTCTCCCTCGCCGTGGAGGAGATCAAGAAGTGCGGGAAAGAACGTTACACGATCGAGTTGGGGGGCGCTGAGAATACGGAGGTCCCCACTCCCTGGTATATTCTGCCAGAGAAGATTGCCGCCGCTCTTCGCCACCGCCTTCAGCCGACCGATCAGCTCATCATATTCACCCTGCTCGATCAACGACTCCATCGCAGCGCGATTCAACATCTCGGCTGCGGCGGTAACGGCGCGCTGCTTATAGGTGATCTCCTCCTTGACAAAGCGCGGGTCATCAAATCCTGTCCATGCCGGGAAAATGCTCTCAACAATCGGAAGCAATTGTGTCCGGAGGTCCAATGTATCCATGACGCTCCTGAAGTGAATTGGTGGTGGGTCCGTCTCCGAATTATATCGCCGATAACGACCTCGATTCAGTTGAACCAGGAGATCATCCTCACCTCCCCGCCGTGGTCCGTAATGCAATCGTCTTGGAAGGTTGGTGGAGATCATGATCAGATGGGAGCTTATGGTGTTTTCCTTGATCTTCGGATAACGGGTTCTGAACCATGCAAGAACCTGCTCACGGGTAAACTCCGCATCAGCTGCCGGTGCCAACTCATGAACCATATCATGGATAAGGCTTCGGGCGGATCGATCGTAAATAGTCATGGTGGGATATGGGATTAGAAATTTCTGTCTGTCAACCATTACTTAAAAGAACACTGCCGACCGGGAATTCAATCCAGATTGGAACGAATTATCATATCGGCAGTCTCATAAATCTCCGTCAACAGCGACTCCATGCCGGCTTCCCGTTCCTCATTAATAAAGATATCTTCGTAAGGATACTTAGCGAATTCAACTTTCTGATCTCTAACAATGAGAAAAGGATACTATGTGATATGATCCCCTCCGCAGAGTTATCTCCATGCGAAGCAATCCATAAAAGCAGTATGCAGAGTATTCTATTCATGGCGATTTGAAAAGAATACGAAATTTCAGCCAATCAGATTAACGTATAGGTCATCCTATCGCTCAGCGCGGAACACTTGAGGGAAAGTATCGCGCGCCTCCTCCTTGCTTATCACATGTCCTTCACGAAGATTAACATCCCAATACGCGCCACATACTTCGCAATGGTGTAGAAACACCAGCCCTTCCCCATTCCTATCTGGCTTGTGGGCGGCCATGCCCGGAATAGATTCCCTGCCTGCACTCCAAGCACCCTTCTCCAGTTGCCACATTCATGTAATGTCCTTTTCCATGACCCGGCCGCACACTCTGTAGACTGGAACCGGCTCCGCCGTAAGCCCATACTCCAGAGCTTCGAATTTTCCGCAGGATGAAAACCATTCCGGGCCGGCTGATCACGTCCCGGGTTCGATATCGCAATCGCAGCTCCAGCTTCCACGAGGAATTTCCCTGACGGGAAACCAGCGTTTCAGTGCCAGGAAATGAATGAAGCCGCTAAATGATTCCTCGATCGTACACTCTTTTGTCCAGCGGGTCTTTGTGGAGACATGCTCCACATATTCGAAATAGAACATTCCCTTTGTCTGGCTGAAGCTGATGTTCAGATATTCCCGATCCCACGGCGATTCCGGGTCCGCATAGACGCGAATCTCGAACATCGATGTTACGGGAAACAGAAGATCGGCATAGGGGGATGCCGCGATCGCCCCAGCCAGACGCGCTATCGGCAGCGCATGATCGATCGGCGCATAGCGCTCCACCACGGCATTCCAGGATTGCGGCTTTATCCGCGAAGGGCGGTAGAGTTGCCGCATATCAGCCTGATACTGATTTCCCATCCGGCATCGTCTCCCTTGGCTGGTTATCCGACACACATTCAGACATCGGTTACTTCGATTTCAGATACTGAAGGCCGCGTTGAGTGATGCGTCGCTGCTGGAGACGGCTCTGCGGTTTATCCGGGATAGTATACTCCAGCAGGCCAAGCTCCATCAGATGCGACAAGGCCTTCTTGACATTTCCGCTCAGAGTAGCATGAGCAAGCGCGTTGCGGATCAGTGTGTTATCAATCGGACGAGCGACGGCAAGTTCCAAGATCTGACGTTCGGTGTCAGTCAGTTCGACTTGGGCCTCAACTTGGGCCTCAACTTGGGCCTCGAACTCTGGATGGATCGGAATACGGATCATGAACGATGAACGCTCCTCATCGGTCTCGATCACCAAAGCGGGTGATCCGTTTTTCTCCAGCGCCCGACGAATCTTCGGCAGACCGGTGCCACGTCCCTCAGTCAACCCCAGCTCCTTCAGAAAATCGCCGACGCGACGATTACGATAACGCCTGGCGACCACGCTGCCTGCATTCAACGCGCTGATCGAGATCGATCGATCCGGCCCGGGGAAGCTGAGAATCTCGATCGAGTCGGGGTTGATGCGGACTTCAATCGGCTCGCGAAGCTCATAACTGCGATGGTAGACCGCGTTAACCAGTGCTTCCTCCAGGGCGGGATACGGATAGTTGAAGAACCGCTCGGCTTTGGCGCGATCGGGATGTTTGATAATCCGTTCGCGAATTACCTGATTCTTCAGGAAATTCAGCGCGGAACGGAGTTGCTGATCGAGAGGTCCGGTGAAGTTCTGCTCTTCGAGTTGATCCCCTCCCGCTCCATCGATGAAATGCACGACCTCGATCCGTGCCATCGGAAAGAATGTCTCCAGATGGTCGTTGAAGAAGAGGATGCCGACATTCCGGGGCTTCAGATACTCGTCGCTTCCCTCAACAATCAACATCCGCCGACAGAGATCGGCAAATCTCATTGTGCCGGACTCTGCGAGCAACCCGCTACCAACGTCCTCCAAAAAGGATTGGATCAACGGCAGCTTGAGGTCGTGAAGGCCTGCATGATGGTTAACGCGGTCATCAAACGGGACATTGGCAGCAAGACTATACAATTCCGTCAGATCCTTTTCTTTTGCGACTATTGAGCTGCTGTACTTCCGGATAAAATGCTGATAGTCCTTCGCGTGTGATGTCACCATCTTCGGCGCCTTGTAAGGGCGCTGGCTTCCTCCCGGACACCATAGCACGAGGATCGTCGTACCGCCAATCTGTTCCAGGCTGAGAATCGGATGATAGGAGGGCTGAATAAGATTTCCATATTCAAGGAGCTTCTTCTGGATCATATCACACTGATCCACATTTATTCCCTTCGGCGGCAGTATCGGCCTGCCATCCTTCTCATCAACGCCGATGATGATATAGCCTCCTCCCAGATTCTGGAAATCATTTGCGAACGCGCAGATGCTCCGCACGATCGTGTCGGGATTCCACCCTTCCTTGAATTCCAGTCGATCGTGCTCCACCACCTGTCCACCGAGCAGATCGTTGATGTTGATTGGAAGACGGCTCGTGTTCATGACTGCATTATCCGAAAATCTATTGTGATGCATTTATCTCCCATCCCGCCTATCGTGCGAAAGCGCTGTCCCTCCGCTTCCACCGGCTCCTCAGCCAGCACGCGACCCCTGCCGGTGAGCAGGTCGTTCATCAGGCCAAAGCTGCAGGAGCGTGGCGTCATCCATCGTCCGCTGGCCAATTCTCCGGTTGAAGTTGATGTTCTTCAGCACGTCCTGGAGCTTGGGGACATTCGCATCCTCGATTGCCGCCAGCGCCTTGTTCAGACCTGAGCCTACCCCCTGCCTAATATTCTCCCACCGCGCCTGCGTCGGGATGAAGAAATCGCAACCCACGTTGGTATCCAGCATCTCCCGCATCAGATCGTCGGGGACCTTCTCCGCGCGATAGAGTTCCTCCCGCTTCGCGCGATCGACGGCAAACTGGTCGTTAAGACGCTTCAGGAAGAGCATGCCGAAGGTATACTCCTTGTACTCGGAGGCATCCATGTTGCCGCGGAGGATATCGCACGCGCTGTAGAGAAGCTGTTCGAGCTTCGGGAGAGTCAGTTTCTGCGGATGGGACATAGTGGAGATCTGGGCCAAAAGGAACGACGTTCACCGATGACGTAGTGCAAGATTTGAGAAGAAGATCGAGAGCGCCCCAATATAGGGAATGAGGGGGAAGATTGGAATGTTTGCGATGCTCCGGCTGGAGGGGCAACGCCTGCCGCTTAGGAGGCGATGGACGATTCGGATACCGAAGAATGCAGATCACCGTAATATCGTATGCCGTGGTCGCGATGTGTACCTTTGAGCC
>JBDSJW010000396.1:0-6320 GCA_039917235.1 Kapaibacterium sp. (SeqCode)
GTCTCCGTCGGCATTATGAATTTCCGGCATTCCCGGAACCGGCGGCAACGCATCAGCATCGGAATAACCCGTCAATGTTTAACGAACGCACGTTTCGTCTGGTCTTCCGCGCCGCGGCGGTCTATAATGTCATCTGGGGAATTGTGGTGATCATCGTTCCCCAGTTCCTCTTCGATCTGGGGGGGCTGCCGCGCATCAACTATCCGTTTCTGATGAGCGGCATCGGGATGTTCGTGGGGGTGTATGGGTACGGCTACTGGGTGGTGGCGAACGAGCCGCGGCGCTATCCGCAGCTTGTGATCATCGGCCTTCTCGGTAAAACCCTTGGGCCGATCGGCTGGGCCTATCATGTATTCAACGGCGATGTCCCGGCAAGAACCCTCTGGGTCAATGTCTTCAACGATCTGATCTGGCTCCCCTTCTTCGTGGGATATCTCTGGTGGTATTACCGGGGAGCCGGAAGGGATACAGCCGCCGCGTAATCCCTACATCGGCGTGGTCTGGTCGGTCGGCACAAGGGATGAATCGGATTTCACCCGCGCCCAGTCGATCCTGTCGTAGACGCCAAGCTGCCTCAGCACCGGCTCGGCGTCGAACTGACCCACCACCGACCAGCCGGGGCCGTTGCGTCGCCGGAGGGAGATCAGCGGCTTGAAATTCTCGGAGCGCCGGGCAACAAAGACAAGAAACCATACATCGTTTTTCGGGCGAATCCTAAGACGGCCGAAATAATGCCAGGGATCTTTCGGATCGTCCGTGAACTCATCGGTTGTCGGCTGCATCATCGCCATCGAACGCATCAGCGCGCAGGTTCCGTCACGGTCCATCAGCACCGGCATCCCCTGCAACTCGAACGATGTCGCCAGAAGCGATTTGCATTCAACTCCCGCCAGATCGGCCTGCGTCCCCTGTTCGTTGACGTAGAAATGAAGATAGATCAGTACCGCCAGCGCCGATCCCACGATGACAAAAACGGTGAGAGTCCCTTTATTCATGGACGATTCGTTGAATGTGTGAACGATGCTCCGCCGGCCCGTTACGCCGCCACGGTTTCCTTCCCCGCGCGACCCACCACCATCTCGGCAAACGCGCAGAGAAGCGCAAGCACGAGCATATATTTCCAGAGCTCCAGGCCGAACCTGGACTCCACGATCGACTTCCCGAAATCACCACCGCTCGATTGCAGCACGGTCAGATTCTTCGGCGCCGTCATCCGCGCGGCGATGATCGAGCGGAGACGGTCGCCGGTCATCTGCGTCAGATCGCTCTCGCCGCTCCCCATATCGGCGGTGAAGAGGGCGATGGAATCACTCCCCGACATCACCTTGTACGCCCCCGGCTCATCGGTGCGGTCGTAGGTGATGGAGACTCCGCCGGGAAGACGCCGCACCGGGACAAACTGATCGCGACCGGATGGCGCTATCACCTTCACCTGATCGGGGATCGTGGCGAGCGATGGAAGGTTGACCGTCACATTCTCCCCCACGGTGGTTCGCGGAAACGCATCACGGTGGGAGCCGACGTAGAGGGCGCTCCGCGTGGCGATCGGGACGAAGATCCCCTTGAGGGGGAGATCGCTCCATGCGCTGGTTGGTGGCGCCGCGATATAGATCACACGCCCCTTTCCGTGACGGAATTCGCTCATAAACGGCTGGCCGTTGGAAAGCCTGATGATGGTCTCCCCGCCGGCCGCCGGCATCGTCTGATAGATGGCCGGCGATTCCACAAGGTTGCCGGGGTTGGCCGGATCGAACACGCCGTTGAAGATGGGATGTTCACGATCGACCGAGGCGAAACTGAAGCTCTTGCTCTTATCCGCCGCGTTCCCCGCGCCGGCGCCAAGCCCTATCCCGAGCGCCGCGCCAAGCCCGGCGTTAAAGGCATTCCGGTCCATTCCCGGGCCGCCGTAGATCACCATCCCTCCACCGTTCTGCACGAAATCCCCCAGCCGCTGGGCATCGGCCCCCGTGGCATCGGCAAGGATGACGGCGGAAACCCTGGAAAGATCGACCGCGCCAAGCCCGCTCGGTGATGTCCGCTCCACGTTGATGGCGCTCCCGGCAAGCGGAAGCGCAAGCCCCAGATAATTAAGACTCTCCGGCGATCCCGCGACAGCGATGCTGACCCTGTCCCCCACCGGAAAGGCGAAGTATCGCCGATTATCGGCATCGAGCGCATCCCCCTCAATCTCCACGCGACCGCTCAGAAGCCCCGGACGCTTTGGTGGCCCCGAGAGCTCCACCACCTCCGTCTTCCCGGCCGCAACGGAGACGCTGGATTGCCCGGCGCGTTCGCCGTTCAGATAGATCGATACCGGCACATTCTGAACATCGGACCCACCGTAGTTATGAACCCACGCCCGCAGCTCCACCGGCTTGTTGATCTCGAACACGGAGGAGAGAACGCGGATGGAATCAAGGCCCAGATTGGCGCTGCCGAGCGCGCTCCCGTTCCCGATGGGAAGGAGATAGATCCGCGTGGCATCGCCGAAGATATGGAGGGAATCGACCGCGCCGGAGGCATTGCTCCGCTGCGCGTCGGTGATGATATAGAGCTCCTTGTTCAGATTATCCGATTTATCGAGAAGCGCGGCTGCCACGCGAAGCCCGTCATCCAGATCGGCGCGACGGTAGCCGAGCTTCATCGCGGAGATGGCGTTGCGGAGGCCATCGCGGCTGCGGGTCGGCTCGGTGTCCGTTGCCCCCTTAAGATCGGTCATCGGGATCAGGTAGGCGTCATCGTTCTCCTGGAGGAGATCGACAAGATCGAGCGCCGCCTGCTGCGCCTGCCGGAACCGGGAGCCGCGCTCATCGCGGACATCCATCGAAAAGGAATTATCGACCAGGATCACCGCGGTGGTTGCGGCACGCGCGCCGGGAAGCCCGGCGGAGCCGCGAAGGGCAGGTCGCGCAAAGGCGAGAACGGCAAAGATCACAAGGGCCGTGCGGAGGATCAGCAGAAGAATCTGCTTCAGCTTGAGCTTTCGGATGCGCGTCTTCTGCAACTCCTTCAGGAAACGGAGCGAGGAGAATTCCACGGTCCGCAGCTTCCTGAGGTTGAGCAGATGGAGCAGGAGCGGGATTGCCGCCGCCGCCATCGCAACCAGAAGAAAGGGATTCAGAAATATCATAAACGGTCAATATTACGAACCGGCTCTGCCGGTCACAAGGCGCCGCTTCGTATTTTCACGACATCGGGAAGATTTCTCCGGCCCGCCCGCCGTACACCATGCCGGCGCGGCCGGTTGCCATGATGATGTGCGAACATAACGAAGAAGTTGCAGCATCCGGTATGAATATCGCCGCCGAAGCGGAACCAGGGCGCCAAGGCCCGGGCGAACCGATCGATCCACAGGAATTTCAGAGACAGACATCCATGGCAAAAGCAAAACGCCTTTTTCTTATCGACGGCATGGCGATCCTCTTTCGGGGATATTTCGCCCTCCTCTCCACCCCGCTCACCTCCAGGAACGGCGAGCCGACCGGGGGAACCTACGCATTCTGCACCGCGCTGGTCCGCCTCCTTGAACAGCACAGGCCGGACCTGATCGCGGTGGCGTGGGACAGTCGCGAGCCGACGTTCCGGCATGTGCAGTTCGCCGAGTACAAGGCCAACCGCGCGGCATTCCCGGAGGAGCTTGGGCCGCAGCTTGAACGGGTGAAGCAGATCGTCGGGCTGTACCATATCCCCTGCCTGGAGGCGCCGGGCTATGAGGCGGATGATATCATCGGCACGCTTGCGCGGCGGGCGGAGAGCGAGGGATACGAGGTCTTCTGCGTCACGCCGGATAAGGATTTCTTCCAGCTCGTCAGCGAGAAGGTCTTTATCTATCGCCCATCCAAGCCGGGCATACCGGAGGAGATCATCGATTTTGCCGGCGTGGAGAAGAAGTTCGGCGTGCTGCCGGAGCAGGTGATCGATGTGCTGGCGCTGATCGGCGACGCATCGGATAACGTGCCGGGAGTGAAGGGGATCGGCGAAAAGACGGCCATCCCGCTGATTCAGGAGTTCGGATCGCTGGAGCAGTTGTACGAGCGGATCGAGGAGGTGCCAAAGGCCAGCGTCAAGAAGAAGCTGCTGGAAAGCCGCGATATCGCCTTCCTCTCCAAACAACTGGTGACGATCGACACCAACTCCCCCGTCGATGTCACATTCGATCAACTCCATCTCGACCCACCCGATGCCGCGGCGCTTGCGCGGATCTACGAGGAACTCGGCTTTAGAACGCTGATGACCCGGTATCTGAATATGGAGACATCGAAGCAGATCGAGACGGCATCGGCCACGGCAATCGTACCACCGCCGGAGCCGGGAGCGCCGCAGCCGGTGGAGGCCGGGCCGGTGGAGATGACCGATGACGACGAACGGATGGCATTTGATCCGATGCCGGAGGGGAACGACGCCCTCTCCTTCGATTTCGGCATGCGGGAGACGAAGACGCTGGCCGATGTGGAGCATCACTATGTGATCGTCCGCACCGAGGAGCAGCTCCGCGAGCTGGCGAAATATCTTGCGTCGGGATCGATTCTCTCGTTCGATCTTGAGACCGACGGGCTGGACTGGTGGTCATCCAACGTCATCGGCTTCTCCTTTTCCATCACCCCCGGCGAGGCCTTCTACGTCCCGGTCCGCCACGATGAGACGCGGACGATGGAGGAGACGGGGACGCTCTTCGACGAGGAGAAGATCAGAAAGGCGACCGAGGGATTTCCGCTCGATGTTGCGCTCCGCCATCTGACGCCGATTCTGGAAAGCCCCGACCTGCCGAAGACCGGCCAGAACGCCAAGTTCGATATGCTGATGCTCCGCCAGCACGGCGTGAAGGTGATGCCGATCGCGTTCGACTCGATGCTGGCAAGCTATGTGATCGATTCCACGCGCGAGCACAATATGGACGATCTCGCGGTTCGCTATCTCTCCTATAAGCCGGTCTCCATCACGGAGCTGATAGGCCCGCGCGGCAAGGGGCAGCTCAACATGCGCGATATCGATCTGGAAGTGGTGGGGGAATATGCCGCCGAGGATGCCGATATCACCCTCCAGCTCCATAACACGCTCAAGAAGGAACTGGAGCGACTGGGGCTGGAGAGCGTGGCGAACACGATCGAGTTTCCGCTGGTGGAGGTGCTTGCGGAGATGGAATACTGCGGCATCCGCATTGATGTTGCCTCGCTCAAGGATATCTCGAAAAGCCTTGAGGAGATCGCCCTCCGTCTGGAGGGGGAGATCTATGTGCTGGCCGATCAGCCGTTCAACATCGGATCGACCAAGCAGCTTGCCGAGATCCTTTTTGAGAAACTGAAACTGCCGACGAAGAAGAAGACCAAGACCGGCTACAGCACCGATCAATTTGTGATGGAGGAGCTTGCGGCGCTCCATCCGCTTCCTGAGAAGATCCTGGAATATCGACAGGCGATGAAGCTGAAGGCCACCTACGTGGACGCGCTGCCGCAGTTGATAAACCCGGCAACCGGAAGGGTCCACACCAGCTACAACCAGGCGGTGGCCTCAACAGGTCGCCTCAGCTCCAACAACCCGAATCTTCAGAACATCCCGATCCGAAGCGAGATCGGGCGCGAAATACGGAAGGCATTTATTGCCGGGATACCGGACGGGCTTATCCTTTCCGCCGATTATTCGCAGGTGGAGCTTCGCATCATGGCGCATGTCTGCGGCGACGAAACGCTGATGAACGCATTTCTGGAGAATTTCGATATCCACACCGCCACCGCGATGAATGTCTTCAACGTCGCAAAGGAAGAGGTGACGCCGAACATGCGCCGCAAGGCGAAAGAGGTGAATTTCGGGATTATGTACGGCATCGGTCCGTTTGGCCTGGCACGACGGCTGAAAATCGCGCAGAAGGAGGCGAAGGATCTTATCGCCACATATTTCCAGAAATATCCCGGCGTTAATGAATATATCAGCAGAACCCTGGAAATGGCCCGCAGCAAGGGTTACGTGGAGACGCTGAGCGGACGGCGGAGATATTACCCGAATATTGCGGCGGGAAATCAGGCCGCGCGTTCAGCCGAGGAACGCGCGGCGATCAACATGCCGATCCAGGGAACCGCCAGCGATATCATCAAGCTGGCGATGATCAATATCCATCGCGAACTTCCGAAGGCATTTCCGAAAGCAAGCATGCTCCTCCAGGTCCACGACGAACTTGTGTTCGAGGCACCGGCGGAGTGTATTCAGGAACTTTCGGTATTTGTGAAGGAGAAAATGGAAAACGCGTTCTCCCTCGGAACAATCCCGCTGATCGCCGAGACGGGAATCGGGAAGAACTGGTACGAGGCGCATTGATATCCTGCACA
>JBDSJW010000397.1:0-6172 GCA_039917235.1 Kapaibacterium sp. (SeqCode)
GCTTCCTCCCCTCCTCGGTAACCCGGTTGCTGTTCCACTGAACATCGAAATCGATCGATACAACGACATCGGCGAAGCCCATCTCCCCCACTTTCTGCCGCACGTCATCGCGCATGTAGTCGATAGCGGGACAGCCGGTAAATGTGGGCGTCATGGAGATATGCGCCACATTATCGGGGGTGATGGAGATGTTCGTAATCACGCCGAGATCGACCAGAGAAATCGTTGGTATCTCGGGGTCCATCACGCTGCGGAGCGCCTCGCGGATATCGTCAACGGTCGGCATCGGCCTCACCACTCCGCCGATGGGTCGATGCGGAAAACCTCCGTCATCTCATCGAGAAGTGGTTTGAGATGCTCGGTGTGATATCCTTTTCGTCCGCCGTACACCGGCGTAACGCAATCGAGCGATGGGAGAACCAGATTTCCCTTTTCCAGCGTGATGGCGATCGTCTCCAGCCACTTCCGGCGCAATGCCGCCTCACCGGGGAAAATCCCCTCAGCCTCCAGTTCCGTCTCATAATCCGACGGCTCGAACATGCCGAGCGCCAGCGGGAAGACCTCGTTCAGCGCCGACTGCATGCGGGCATGGCTCTCCTCGGTTCCGCGGGCGCCAAGCTGCGCTATCCATGTGTTGGCGTGGAAGAGATGATATTTGATCTCCCCCTTGATCTTGGCCGCAAGGCGCGCAAGCGGCTCGAAGCTGGAATGCTCCAGCATCTCGTAGCGGAGAAGCTCGGCCGTGTCGTGGAGGAAATGGCGCATCAGGCTGAAATCGTAGCCGCCGATCGGATATTCCACAAGATGGCAGCAGCGGAAGTCCCCCTCGCTCCGCCCAAAGGCGACGGTATCGGGATTATCACCGCCGAGCGATTCAAGAATTCTGTAGAGCCCGAGGCTGTGCCCCAGCTTATCCTGCGCGATCGATGAGAAGGCGATATCCTCCTCCATGATCGGCCCCAGCCCCGTCCATTCGGAATTCCGATGGGCGATGATCAGCTCATCATCGGCCATGCGGAGGAGAAGGTCGCGTAATGCCGCCGTGTCGTTCATTATTCGGTCGTGTTTTGCCGTTTATATGCCGTGATCTTTCCGCCAACGCGATACCCCTTCGCCTCGCGATAATCCTTCTCCGGCGTGGTGGCGAAGATATCGGCATCCTCCACGCTGATCACCGAGATATCCTCGGTCCGAACCACCCAGATGCTTACGGTGCGGGAACGCCGGCCGTACTGCTCCTTTGCCCAGAGAAGCGCGATCTCCGGGTTGGGCGCGTGAAGCGATCCCACATGGATCGGCTGGCCGCCACGCGTGTCCAGATGGAACACCTCGTACGATTCCAGTTGATCCAGCGGCGGAATCGGCGCCATCTCGGTCTGGTTCTCCTGCGGGATTGCAGCGCGCGTCACGCGCGGGTCGAGCGACTGTATCGTCATGCTTTGGGGTATGATACGGCGCGGAGTATGGGGCAGACCGAGTACCCACGATCTCCCCATACTCCGCGCCGGGATGGATGTCACCGCCTCTACGAGAGAGGGGTTACGTACTTCATGTTCGGCTTGCGGAGCGCCTCGCGGACCCAGCGGCCCTGCTCCTCGGCCATGCGGCGGACGGCGAGACGTTCCTTGTTGCATGGGCCGTCGCCGTTGATCACCCGCTTGAACTCCGCCCAGTCGGGATCGGAGAACTCCCATATGCCGGTTTCGGGGTTCTTATGGAGGTTCGGATCGGGAACGGTAAGGCCCAGATCCCAGATTTTCGGGACGTATGCGTTCAGGAACTCCTGCCGCATCTCGTCGTTGCTCGCCATCTTCACCTTCCACCGGGTCAGCTTTTCGGTGTGGACCGATACCGTATCCGGCGGGCCGTGGAAGTGCATGATGGGCTTCCACCAGCGGTTGAGCGCCTCCTGCACCATCCCCCGCTGCGTCGGTGTGCCGGTGGCGAGCGTCACCACGTTGTCGTAGCCATACTTCAGGTGGAACGATTCCTCCTGGCAGATCCGCTCCAGCGCGCGACAGTAGGGGCCGTACGATCCCTTCGAGTTCGCCACCTGGTTGATAATCGCGCCGGCATCGATCAGCCACGCGATCACCGCGGTATCGGCCCATGTCTCGGCCGGATAGTTGAAGACGTTGGAGTACTTGGACTTGCCGCTGATAAGATCGGCGATCATATCCTCGCGCGATTTTCCGAGCGTCTCGGCCGCGCTGTAAAGAAGCTGGCCGTGCCCTATCTCATCCTGCACCTTCGCGATCAGCGCCATCTTCCTGCGGAAGCCCGGCGCCCGCGTAATCCAGGTCCCCTCCGGCAACGCGCCGATGATCTCCGAATGCGCGTGCTGCTCGATCATCCTGATAAGCTGGCGACGATATTCGCGAGGCATCCAGTCGTGCGGCTCGATCTTCTCGCCACGATCGATCCGCGCCTCGAACTCCGCCAGCAACTCGGGATCGTCCACCTGATTGGGGTCGAGCGGCTGGGCGTCGATGACAGAGAGGTTTCCGTACATAGTATTCCGAAGTACAAACGTGATTATTCGATCGCGAAATTACGAAAGATTCCGGTCCGAGTGATCCGTAAAAGATCAAGAGGTGTAAGCTCAAACAGACCCTTGGAGGAGGTCATCCGCCCCCTTTCCGACGTTTTCAGCGGGTCGCCATTGTCGCACCCGCCCCTTCTCTACCTCCTGATACAGGCCGCGAACCCCGCCGCAAGCCGCTCGCGGTCCAGCTCCCGGCCGATCATCACCAGCAGATTCTCCCGCTCATCATCCCCCCACGGCCTCCCATATTCCCAGTTCGACAGCGCGTGGACGCTCTGAAAGAGATAGCGCCGCGGCTGCCCCGGCAGATTCAGAATCGCCTTCACCCGGTAGAGTTTCTCGTGATCCCGCTCCAGCAGCCCCGCCATCCACGCATCGAACGCGACCCCGTCAATCTCCCCGTCTCCCCTGATGCTCACCGAATCAATCGCGGGGTGATGGTGATGATATCCGGCGATCGCCGTGTCCCCCATCCGCTGAAGGTCGAAGCCTCCAAGATCCAGAATCTCCATCGGATCAATCGCGGCATGCCGTGTCCGCTCGATTCTCGCGGTCGGATTGATCCCCCGTATCGCCGATGAAAGCCGCGCCAGATCCCCCTCACCTGCCAGATCGGCCTTGTTGAGGAGAATGAGATCGGCATAGGCTATCTGCGCCAGGACCTCGGAGCCGTCGCCAAGATGCCGGTCCAGGTTGACCGCGTCGGCAACGGCCACCACGCCATCAAGCTGAAATGTCTCGCCGGCATCGGAATGCGTCAGGAATGTCATGATGATCGAACCGGGCTCCGCCAGCCCGCTCGTTTCCACCACGATATGATCAAAGCTCGCGCGGCGGTCCATCAGCTCCTCCACCGCGTCGATCATATCATCGCGAACGGTGCAGCAGATGCAGCCGTTGGTCATGGTGTAAACATTCTCCTCCACATTGAGAAGCAGATGATGATCGATGCCGATTTCGCCGAACTCATTGACGATCACCGCCAGCCGCAGCCCGTGATCGCCGGTAAGGAGATGGTTAAGGAGCGTGGTTTTTCCGGCCCCAAGATAGCCGGTCAGGATCGTGATCGGGGTTGGCCCGTCGGAATAATAACTCACCTCCCCTGGGCCCCCTCCAGAAAGGTGATCTGGATCAGCGGGACCACGTCCGGGTTCTCCTGCTGGCGACGTTCGAACTGAAGCGTGTCATAATAAACGCAGCGCCCGCCGCCATGGGTGGGCCATTCGCGGCAGACCTCCGGCCGGCCCTCGTAGATGGAGCAGAGCCGTTTCACCGGGTCCTGAAAGATGCACGACTGGCCGAAAATCGGGTCGGCGGTTCTCCTCAGCACCCGCTCGCCGCTTGCGTGCTTTTTGGTATATCTCCGCTTCGCCGACTCCGGCGAAATGCCGAAATAATTCCCGAGGCGGATAAGGTCATCATCGGAGACCTGCACCCGTTCATAAATCGCGCAGCAATAGCCGACACACTTCAGACAGTCATATTTGATTTTAGCCATGATATACAGCGTTACGACAATGGGGAGTTCCCGGCGCTACCAGACTGTTGAAGGAGGCCATCCGCTGCGTTGGCGTTGAACAGTCTGAGCAGCGGAAGGGATTCAACGGCATGCTATGTCAGAGCCGAATAAATATTGAAGAGGCTGTAAAGGATATACGTTGACAGAAGCAGATAGAACGAATAATGATCCAGTTTTTTCGCGAACGCTTCGCGGCCGTTTTTATAGAGAAAAAGGGAGATAACCGATATAACCACCGTCAGCAGAATATAAATAAACGTGACCAGATGAATTTTATCCACAAGCGTGAATGTCACCGATGCCGGGAGGATGGAATCGACGATATATTTATTTCCGACGGTGGCGAATATCGCGCCGACCGGAAGGCCAAACCGCGGATCGACATCGACGGGATCGATAAAGAAGACCATGATGGCGATGATAAACGCCACATAAACACCCGTGAAGAGCTTGAAAAACAGGCCCAGCCCGTCGCGCTTCAGCTTGAGTGTCGCGACCACGGAGGGGTATGTGCTGCTGGTCCCAAGCGACGGATCGCCGTAGGTTGTCTGGTACCGACTCAACTGCGATGTAACATGGAAGCCGGAGATTTTCCAGCCGTTCAGCTTCACCGATGAATCGATCTTGGTATTATTTGTATCCGCCACATAGACAAGGCTGCTGGTATCATGGGTGGCATCCTCGATCACGATTTTCAGCGTCTGCTCATCAAATGGAAAATCATTAACATCCCATCGCTGCTTGATTATTGCCTTGCATTTCACGGTCCCCCAGTTCACCCCCATTTTCTTTTCGACATCCGGGAGCGAATAATTATAATTCTTGGCATTGGTTATCTCCGCCGATGAAAGCGGGTCCAGCGAATCGCGCGAGTAGAGAGCCCACAACCAGAAATCGCTGGTAAATGCCTCGTTCGGAAAATCGAGATCGTAAATCGAAAGGATATACATGCCGATGGTGCAGGTATCATTCCCCTTGACTTCCGGTGTCTGCGCCGCTACTCTCCCCGCGCCGAACGCAAGCAGAGCCAGCAATGATGCAACAAGCAGAGAATATTTCATGATCCGTGGATGTCCTTCCCGATACGGCACGCCGGCGCGGCGCCCTCCATTGAACGATCTACATCAATCGATCGCGAAATATAGAGAAGGAACCACGATGTTCAACCCTCCGGGCATCGGGAACAGGGCAAACACAATAGAACTGGTAGGGACAAAAGAGAGGCAAAGGGCTCGGTGATCGGCGGCGGCGATGGACCTACCGATATGGAACTCTATCGTGACAAAGCCGCTGGTGGTGGTTCACTGACCAGCCAAACACATGGATGTCATTACTTACGGCGCCCTCCGTTCCTCGCCGGAGGCTGCCGCACGATGACGCTGAGCATATCGCTCTTCCCGGCTCCATCGGTCAGCATCTGCATCGGCCTTCCCCCCCCGATTCGGAAGTGGAGATTCGGCACACGGTTTTTCGCGCGCTGATCATGCATGCGGCTCGCCAGCCTGGCGGCGCTCACCATATCCTCGTCGGTTGAGAACATCATCGTCACGGTAGCTCCCGGCCTCAACCTCCCGACGATCTCCTCAACCGCCGCCCGGTTCCGCTCTCCAACCACGCCCGAATCGATTGAGCCGGGGAAGAGCCCGTAGCTCATCCACTCCATCCCTCCCGCCACCCCGCTGTCAACCTCGCGCGAATATCGCCGGACCACGATCGGAATCCTGCTGCTGACGGTTTTCAGCCCTCCAAGGCTATCCTCCACCGTCAATTCCGCGATCAGCGGGTCGCGAAGCTCGCCGCTCACCTCCTCCCCCACGCGCCATTCGCTGCTTCCGCTCCCGGCTCCGTCAGGGTGCACGCTGGTGTAGTAACCGACCGTTCGCCCCTGATGGCTGAGGGTGATGCGCCATGAACGGACACCCGCGTCGGCATCGATGTGGGGATCGAGCGCAACAAGCGGCGGTTCAAGATCATGATCGATACGGCCGGGAGTCGCCAGCCGGAGCAGAAGCGGCTCTCCGCCGGAAACCAGCACAACGCGACGGGAGATCTCGCCGCTCCCCCTGCGCGCGAATTCGGTTGGGTGTTGATCGATCAAAACGCGGGCT
>JBDSJW010000398.1:0-3757 GCA_039917235.1 Kapaibacterium sp. (SeqCode)
AGACAATGTAAGGGGACGTTTGAAACGTCCCCCGACAGACAGACAATCCAGTACGTTGTGCTCTACGGATTCCTGGTTTTTCCGTGTGTATCGCTCATCAGCACCGTGAGCACCAGCCAGAACCCGATGCCGGCGGCGAAGAGGAAGCAGAGCATTGCAAGCCCCGGATAGCCGAAGACCCGGAACGATGTCTCCACCCGCATCAGCATCGCCGCGCCGATGATCAGCGCCGCCACAACCAGCCCCACGGTGATGCGGTTGGCGATCTTCTGGAAGCCATCCATCAGCGTCTTCTCGTCGATCGCGTCCACCTTGATCTTCAGTTCGTTCCCGACCACGGCGTCCAGAATCCTGTCCACCTTGCCGGGCAGGTGCTCCACGAAATCGCGCATCTCCATGGCGGCCGTGAAGATATTCCCCGGCTTGATGCTCTTCAGCGTCTGCTGTCGGAGCGTATCGGTGGCATTCCGCCTGATCGATTCATTGGGGTCGAACTTCGGGTCAAGGCTGCGGGCCACCTCGTCCAGATGGAGGAGGGTTTTGCCGAGCATCGTGAACTCCGCCGGCAGATGGATGCCGTTTTCGGTGGACGCGCGCGAAACCTCGATCACCAGCTTGCCGATCTCCATCTCCTGCAACGTGGCGTTCTGCTGCTGCGTCACCAGCGCCCCCGCCTGCCTGCGGAATTCCGTCTCGTTGAAGCTCCCGGTGATCTCCCCCATCCTGATCGTGATGTTCGCCGCCTCATCGCTCCGCCCCTCGCTCACCGCCAGGAGAAGCCTGAGGAGGCTGTCCTGCATGTTCGGGGCGATCCTGCCGATCATCCCCAGATCGATCAGCGCGATCTTCTTGTCATCGGTCAGGAAGACGTTGCCGGGATGGGGATCGGCGTGGAAGAGGCCATCCACAAGGATCTGCTGGAGATAGGCGCGGAACAGTTCCTCGGCCAGCCGCGAGCCGTCCATCTCAAGATTCGTCAGCGGGCCAAGCTCCGTGATCTTCCTGCCGTGGATATAATCCATCGTCAGCACGCGGGAGGTGGTATAATCCTCCACCGGCCGCGGAACCACGATAAGGGAGAACTGGCTCAGGTTCTCGCCAAGCTGCGTAAGATTGCGCGCCTCCTGCCGGTAGTCCAGCTCGCGCACAAGGTTCTTCCGGAACTCATCAAGGATTTCGGTGAAGCGATATTTGCGTCCCGTCTCCGTGTGGTTATCGATAAACTCCGCGATCTCCTGAATTGCCTCCAGATCCCCCGCGATCTCCTTCCTGACATGCGGCCGCTGCACTTTCACCGCCACCTGCCGTCCATCGCGAAGCGCCGCTCTGTGCACCTGTCCCAGCGATGCCGCGGCGAGCGGCTCGCGATCGAACTCCGAGAACGCCTTCGAGATGCGGACGCCAAGCTCGCTCTGGATGATCTCCTCCACCTCCGCGTAGGGAAACGGCTCAAGGCTGTCCTGCAATCGCGAGAGCGCCTTGAGATAGGGGAGCGGCATGATATCGGCGCGGGTGGAGAGGAGCTGCCCAAGCTTGATAAAGATCGGCCCCATCTTCTCCAGATCGTGCGCCAGTTCCTCCGCCTTCGGGTCCGATGTCTGCTCGGATTCCTCCTCATCGACGAGGATATCCTCAAGCCCGGAATTTTTCACGAGATCGGAACGTCCGTATTTCAGAAATAATTTAGCGATATCTCTGTATCGCTTCAGATGTTCCGGTTTCAGTGAGATTCCCATTTCAATACTCCAGAGTTGTCCGTTGATGATATGATCATGCCCGCGTGCGCACCATCCTTCAAAGATTTCAACATTCCCGAACGGCCGATAACAAACCATCCCGCGAGGCGTTCCAAGCCTTCTGCGTGATTTTTACAACAACCGTACCGTTTCGTCACCGAACCGGAAAATTGTTGGGAGACGTTTGAAACATCCCCCGACAGCCGTATTTCGAAAACGAAAAAGGGCACCGGTATTCCCGATGCCCTTTCCATGATGCTCGATGATGCCGGTTCTCCGGCGCGCTACGTTACCGGATCAGCGTCACGTTCCGGACCGCCTGATGGCCGCCATCGTTTAGCCTGATGAAGTAGATCCCCGTTGGCGCGGCGATTCCGCGACCGTCCAGGCCATCCCAGAGGATTGATGTTTTTCCCGCCAGCCGTTCCCCGGCGATTTCCCGGATGGTCCGTCCAAGCTGATCGGAGATCGTAACCGTGGCGCTTCCGCCAAGCGGACCGCCGGTGGTGATCGTGGTGGCGGAGGCAAATGGATTCGGGTAGACCGTCAGCTCCATGCTCCCGGTCACGGCATCGGCATCGACGCCGGCCGGAGGTGTTACCTCGATCTGGAGCGGAAGGACGATGGTGGCTCCGCCGTCCAGCGTTACGGTGATTGTGGTTGTATAGCTCCCCTTCTGCGCGATCGGGTCAACCGTCACCACCAGCCGGATGGCGCCATGCCCCTGAATGGTGAACGGCGTGGCCTGTGCAAAGCCGACATGGAGATAGGGAACGGCGTTGCCGGTGCCGGGATCGACGGAGATGACGCGGGCCGAATCACCGCACGGGTTGGCGGTGACCAGCACGCTATCGCGTGTTCCGATTGTGACAGGTGTGGAGAGCCTGATATTATCGCGATCCGCCGACGCGGGGCGGGAGCAGATCCCGTCGCTAATCTTCACCGTGTCGATATTCCCCGCCCGGTCGGTCAGCGCAACCCAGAGCGGGCCGCTGGGGTCGCCCGTGGCGGTGAATGTGACCGATACATTCTCGCTCTGCGCCGGCGCCACGAACGGCCCATCGAGCTGCCACTTCGGGTTCCTCACCACTGTTACTCCCGCGACGCCGCTGAAGTAGGAGGCGGCGCTGTCGCTGATCGTTGCCGTCAGCTTGTTCCCCGAAACGCTCGGGGCCATGACATACGGCGGACGGGCATCGGTGGCGACGCGGAGGCTCCAGTAGGGGAGCGTCCACGCATAGGCGTCGCGAGCCAGCGTGCCGTTCGATCCGCGGAGCGTTCCGGCGAATACGGTGCCGTCGTCCGAGGAGAGGATATGCCCGCCGGAGCCGATATGCATCACCACATAGTAGTAATCGGTGTTCCCGATCCGCTGCGCCACGGCCGAGGCATCAACCGCGCCAAGCTCTTTTCCATCCAGCCTGATTCCGCTCATCGGCGTGCCGCTGCTTCCCCCCGTTCCGATGATGGTCAGGGTGTGGGAGGTAAACGCATCGCCCCCCATCTGATCCGGCGCGGCGAAGACGGAATAGCTCGAAAAGTTATTCGCGGCGGGGAGGGGGATGGAGGATGGGTTGTTTTCGGGATCGCCGTAGGCGCCGCTTGTCCTGAGCTGCATCAGGATCATCGGCCCGGTCGCCGACCAGTGAACCGGGCCGGTGATGGCCTGGCCGTTGATGGCGGCGGTGTCCAGAATATCCCCCCTGTCGAGCGTCACTTTTTTGGTGGAGATGCCCCCCCCCGGCGGGAAGTGGGTGATCGTCACCGTGGTCCCGTCGAACGCCGGCATCAAACGAAAACGGTCGCCACCGGAGCGGGAGGGGACGCTGAAATATTCTTTTCCCCAAAGGGAGTCGGTAAGGATCATCGCCGCCTGATGGCCGGTCCAGAGGGGGGAGGAGACCGCCTGATCGGCTGTGATCGGGGTCTGCACATGGCCGCTGATAACGCCGATCGGTCGCGACGTGGAGACGATTTCCGAGGTGCTGAGATCCTCGTTCGGGCGGTTCATTCTCCCCTGC
>JBDSJW010000399.1:0-4045 GCA_039917235.1 Kapaibacterium sp. (SeqCode)
TATCCAAGCTCCACGCCGGCCGCATCCGCGTTTGCCACGGCAACTCTGCTGATACTCCCGCTCTCCGGATCGGCCAGATCGATTACGCACCAGTCGGCGATGATCGGGACCGCCATGGAGGCCACCCGCAGAAGAGCGTCGTGGCTCTCGTTTCCCGACCCGAGGATGGTGCTGGCCTCCGCCAGAAATTTCAACGTCTCCTGCGCCCGCTTCTGATCGTCGATATCGGTGCATGTGCCAAACCACCGGAGGATATCCCCATGCTCATCCCGCACCGGAATCGCGCGACCCAGATGCCAGCGATATGCCCCGTCCGACGCTCTCCTGAATCGATATTCTATCTCGTAGTTCCCGCCGGTTTCCACGGTCTGCAACCAGAGATCACGACTGTACTGCACATCGTCCGGGTGGAGAGCCGATGCCCATCCCCAGCCAAGCGTTGCCTCCGAGGTCATGCCGCTATAGGTGGCCCATTGCTGATTGCAGTAATCGAGCCGACCATCCGGCAGCGCGGTCCAGACGATCGACGGAATCGCCTCGGTGAGAATTCTGTAGTGGCGCTCGCTCGCCTCGGCATTAGCCCGCTCACGACGAGCATCCTCGAAGAGCCGCGCGTTATCGATGGCGATCGCCGCCTGGGCTGCAAGCCCGGTGATGATCTGCTCCTGACGCTCGGTGAACATCCCCGGCTCGGGATGGCCGAAGAAGAGCCCGCCGAACACCTCTCCCATGCGCGACACCACCGGCACCGCCAGATAGCTTACCACCGGCAGATGCCCGGGGGGCATTCCGTAGTAGGGAGAATTCCGCCCGTAGCGGGGGTCCTTCCGCACATCATCGAGCCTCAGCACCCCATCGCCCCGGAACGTCGGGCCGAAGATATCGGTGTTCCTGGGCATCGGGAAGTGGGCGAACATCTCGGAGCCGACGCCGGAGAGCGAGTACATCATGTACCACTCGCCGCTCTCGTCCTGAACATTGTAGAAGAACGCTCCGAACTGCGCCCCGGTCAGATCGGTGGCGGCGTCGGTGAGCGCCTGAACCAACCTTTGCTGATCGAGTTCCGCCGAGAGAAGGCGGCCGATGCTGTTGACGGTCTCCACCACCTCCGTCTGCTCGCGGAGACGTTTCTCGATGATCCGCCGCTCCGTGACATCGGTAACCACGGCGATATACCCGTGCGGGGTTCCATCGCTCCCTCTGATGGCGGAAGCGCGTATCTCCGCCGGAAAGCTGGAGCCGTCCTTCCGTTGCAGAAAAACCTCCTCTCCACGATCCGTCGGCTCCGCCAAGGCCTGGTCGATTTTCCCCACGGCATGTTCCCACGGCATCACCGCAACAAACGCCCGTGCCTCCATGCCGATCATCTCAGCGGCGGTGGCATAGCCATGCAGCCGCGCGGTCCGCTCGTTCGCCATCGCGATAACAAACCGGTCATCCACCAGCACGATGGCATCGGGGGATGTTTCCACAAGGTTGCGATAACGGGATTCGCTCTCGGTCAGCGATTCCTCCGCCTGCTTCCGCTCGGTGATATCGGTGTTCACGCCGATCCATTTCAGCGGAGCGCCGCCGGCATCCCAGGTTGCCCGCGCCCGATCGGTCCAGCGGAGCAACGCGCCATCGGCGCGGATGACGCGATACTCCACCTCGAAGGGGCGGCGATCGGCGAGATGGCGATCCATCGCCTCACGGACCATCGGCCTGTCATCGGGATATATCATCTCCAGACGCGCCTGGGCTGTTCTGGGGAACTTCCCCGGTGCGTAGCCAAGACGCCCGTCGATATCGCCGAACCATTCGATGATGCCCGTGCGGAGATCGATTTCGTAGGTCAGATCGCTGGCGCACCCAGCCGCAATCCGGAAGCGCTCCTCGCTCTGCCGCAACGTTTCCTCGTGCATCCGCGCCTCCTCCGCCTGCCGCTCGGCACTCCGCCGCGAGCGGTGCAGCATGGCACTGAGAGCGCTTATCAGAATTCCCTCGACAATGAACAGCAGGAAGTGGAGGACTTCGCCGGGCGTTCCCAGCAGGAAGGACCATCGGGGCTCCGCGTAGAGATAGTTGCCGGCAACCGCAACGATGATGGTGGCAAGGATCCCCGGCCCCAGACCGCCGTACCATGCGGCAACCATCACCGGTGCCAGCCCAAGCAGATAGGGGCTGGAATTGGGGACAAGCGAGTTGAGCGAGGTCTTCAACAGAATCGCGATGGCCGCCGAAAGCAACGCGACCACATAGCTGACAACCCGAGGACGTGATGTATCCGACATGAAGATAGCGAAGGGGAAATTTCAGCCAGTGAAAGGCCCACGATTGTGAAGAGCCGGCATCTCAGCGTACTGATGGTTCCGAGATATACCGGTCTCGGGAGAGAGTGACGTTCCGCAGAGTTGCGGAATTTCATACTCCACGGAAGATAATCACTCCGGGGCGTTCGCGACGTTATTTCATCAATCGGCTTGGTGGGCGATGCTATTTCACCACAACGAATGACCGCGATAACAGGTGGGAGGCGGTGCAGAGCCGCAGGAAGTAGATGCCGGCCGGGAACTCCCGCAGATCAATCAGCCGGTTTCCGCTCCGGCATCCGCCATCGATCACCGTGGAAACCTCCGCTCCATCGGAGGCGAATATCTTCAGGGTCCCAGGCTCCTCTGCGGGCATCCTCAGAACAATCGTCGCGCGTTCAGCGGAAGGATTCGGCATGATGGCAATCGATGCCGCGGCGCTATCATCCGTCATCCCATCCTTCGATGAGCCAGGAGGCACATCGGCGCGCCCGTCGGTGATTCGCCCCGTCGCCACCGTGAGATCATCCACCCAGAGCGTCTGATCCACCGGCGAGCCATCGCCGATATAGGGGGCGATAAGGAATTGATTGAACTTCATCGCGGGATATTGCCCCGTACGGAGCATCACATTCCCGTGATCGATGATCACCGAATCATCGAACCAGTATCGCACAACGCCGTCCGGGATTCCCTTCCCATCCCTGATGCTGTTCAACCGGAAGTATGCCTCCACATGGTGCCAGTCCCCCTTGTAGTGGCTCCCGGCCAGATCGGTGAAGTATTGCGTTGGAGCGCGCCAGACCTTGCCGTTGAAATGGAGAGTGCCGGACATATAGCAGTCACCGTTGCCATAGCCGTCCGCATCGCCGTTGCAGCCGGCCACGGAGCGCTGTTCGGTGATATCGGTACGATCCACGCCGATATTCTTTTCATCGATATTCTCTCCATCCTGGATCCCCAGCAGCGGCGTCCCCTCATTCTGTTCGACATACAGCGTAAGGTGGGTGTAGGCCGGGCCTACATAGCGCGAATCCATATTTGTCACGAAATGGAATTCATGGGGATGATACGGTTTGTTCGATCCCTCCCATCCCTTGCTGTACTTCACATAGCAGGAGAGATATACCGCATCGGATTCGGGAAACAGCCGCCGCATGACGCTGCCGGACCGTGCCTGGGTTCCCCCTTTCTGAAAATGATATTCCGCCGAGCCGGAGCTCCCCGGAAGGTGCTCCGCCCGTGATATCACCGGCCCTATGCCATCGTACCAGCCACGCTCCGCGAAGAGACTATCCTCGAAATGCTCCTGAAACAAGAGTGTCTGGGCAGATGCGCGAATAGCCGGGAACGCAATAAAAGCGATAAGGCAGCAGCGAAGAGATATGTTCATCGGCGGGCGGAAATCGTGAAATACCAACGGGACCGATATGAAAACACCAGTGATGCCGCCGAAGATACGCCGCCGCTATGTTGCGCGCGCGCTCCTCTCCGCCGATGCGGCGGTCAGACGCTCGCGACGGCTGATAAACCATCGCTGCCCAAGGAAGCAGGCGGCAATCCAGAAGGCGGCGATCAGCATGCCGGCAAGAACATCGGTGGGCCAGTGAACGCCCAGGTAGAGCCGGCTGAGCGCAACCATCGCGGGGATAAGGAGAAGCGGAATGGCGACAAACCATCGCCACACTTCCGTTGCCCCCTGATGCAGCAGCCACACCGCCACAAACCCCCAGAAGCAGAACGATATCAGTGAG
>JBDSJW010000400.1:0-3930 GCA_039917235.1 Kapaibacterium sp. (SeqCode)
TCACGACGGGGGGCATGCCGTTGGCGTGACGGCTGATTGCACAGACTTCGAGGCTATCGAGGAGATGCGGGCCGAGGTGGAATGGGAGCTTGGACAGGTCGATCTGCTGGTTCCTTTCGCCGGGCAGGGGGGCACGCCGATTGCGACCGCGGAAATTACCGAGGAGAGCTGGCGATCGGTGATCGACGGAAATCTGACGGCGACATTCCTGACGGTGAAATGCTTCCTTCCGGGGATGATCGACCGGCGTCGTGGCGCCATTATTACGATGGCATCAAGCGCGGCACGGCTCCCTTCCCCCGCATCCGCCGCCTACGCCGCCGCCAAGGCGGGGATCGTGATGTTCTCCCGGCATCTCGCCAACGAGGTGGGAAAGCACGCAATCCGCGTTCACTGCATCTCCCCATCCGCCATTTCCAATGAATGGATACGTTCGCATATGTCCGACGAGGACCGGGAGCGGCTTGCGGCATCATTTCCGCTTGGCCGCATCGGCGAGCCGGAGGATGTGGCGCTGGCAACGCTTTTTCTCGCCTCCGAAAGTTCGGCGTGGCTGACAGGGCTTACGCTCGACGTGGCCGGCGGCAGAATTATCATGTAGAGAAGCCGTCGCGGGGATATCACCAGCAATATCCCCGCGATGTGAAATTATTTTCCGCCGATATTTTTCGCCATCCACCGCTCGAACAATCCTCAATCAGAATTACTCCGAAATTATGGCTCCGGTTCTTCGACGATATAGTAGTGACTCATTTTGGTTACGGACCATTTGATAACCCCATGCTGTCATTCTGAGCAACGCGAAGAATCTCGAAAGTACGGACTTGCGAGATCCATTCGCTTCGCGTCAGGATGACAAATAGAATCTTTTATCGTAAAGTGAGTCACTACTGCCGATATCATCTCTCGATGAAATTCATTATCATCGAATAATTATCGTCCCCCTGGCGGACATTCATTGCACATCAATCGATAGTACAGGAGGCCGGCATGCAGGATGACCGACGCGAGGATGGCAGTATTTACACGGTCGTGGTAAATCACGAGGAGCAGTATTCGATATGGCCGGCGAATCGCGAGATACCGCTTGGATGGAAATCCGCCGGAACAACCGGGACGAAACGGGAGTGCCTGAAATTCATAGAGGAAGTGTGGACCGATGCGAGGCCGCTGAGCCTTCGAAAAAGAATGGAGGAAGATGGCTCGGGCGGACAGTCGTAGCAGGCTGTTGAATTACCACAGATCTCAGACTGTTCAACAACGATCAGCCGCAAGGCAGCCGAATCTGAGCGAATGAGGCGTCCTTGTGGACGCCGCAGTGAGCGAACGATGAATGTCGGGGGACGTTTGAAACGTCCCCCGACGCCGTGGATGACGTTGTTCAACAGTCGTAAGCGGAATTGTTCACGGCGCGCTTCTTGCGGGATGGTTGATAACCGCTCCCGGATCGGGAATCATGGTTGGAAAAGAAATCACTGCAAAGGGAATGATGATGAAGACAATTGCTGGATCTATCGGGAAGCTTGGCATCGCCGCCGTGATATTTCTTGCCGCATGTTCCGGACGCGATGGAAAGCCCCCGGAGCGTCCGGCGGACAGCGTCGCGGCCTCCACTCCAAAAGCCGAAGCCGTGCATGCCGCGTCATCCGCGCATGCGCCAGCCACCGCGCATTCCGACAGCGCCGCGTCACCGGCGGCGACGAACCCGATCGTGGCGGGGAAGAGCGTGGGGAAGGTGAAGGTCGGGGAGGATTTCGCGATGGTTGTGAAGACGCTTGGCGATCCTGACAGCTCCGATGCCGGCATGGGGCATGTGGCCGCGTCGTGGGGATCGAAGCGCGCGCCGGGGAAGGCCGTTCCACACCGGCTGGATATCTACGCCAGCTTTAACGCCGAGGGGTCGCAGCATGTCGTCCGCGAGATCCGCGTTACATCTCCACGGTTTACCACTGCTGGGGGAATCTCCACGGGGAGCCGTTTTGCCGATATCGCCAAGGCATACAAATCCGCCCACGTTGTTGCCACCTACGATGACGGCGCCGGCCCGGTGCTGATCTACGATGATGTGAAAAGCGGAATCGCGTTCGAGGTGATGGGGCCTAAAGGGAGCCCCGATGGTCATTGCGTGGCGATTATCGTTCACGAGACGGGGCGGCCGGTCGGGATGGAATATCTTCCGGTGCACAACTATCTGAAGAATGAGGGGAGCACGGGAAAGTGAGTGAAGATGCCATATGCATGGGGTGAGTATCCCGGTGGCCGAGCTATATTGTGCCAACCGCTTTGATAGACTCCCGTACGTCCACTCTTCACGGAGCCCTCTCATGACCAACGTACAAGCACTTCCCATCCTGGAATTCACCCCGAGCGACGGCGAACAGGCGCTTCTCGATCATCAACTGAGCGAACGCGAGCGGGAGATATTCCGCGAGATGGATCGCGAGACGCTGGCGTTGCCGGATGATGCCGAGATAGAGGAGCATCACGCCATTGTGATTCCAATCGGCGCCCGATACGGTCTGGATGCCGAACAGAGCGTCGTCTTCTGGGTTCGGAGCACCTTTATGCTGTTTGAATCGTGACAGACTGTTGAAGAACGTCATCCGCGGCGTTGACCTTCATCATTCCATACAAAAGGCGCCCTCCTGATGGAGAGCGCCTTTGTCGTTAGCGGAGTAATCGTGATTGATCGGGGTCGCGCATGCGTTAGTCGCCTATCACAATCCGACGGGTGATCGTTGAACGTTCGGAAACCACCTGCACTACATACGTGCCGCTGGTCCATCCGTCGGTGCTGACGGGGGTTCTGTTCGGTCCGCCGGACTGATCGATCGAGCCGTTGAACACAACCTTTCCGGCCATATCGCTGACGGTGATCGTCACCCTGGAGCTGCTTTCGAGCGTATATCCCAGGTTGAAGGCGCTTCCGCGCTTGATCGGGTTCGGGAACGCCACAAGCGCCTGCCGGTCGGAGGCCCGTTCATCGACGCCGCTGGAGGTCAGGTTAACGACGGTCATCGAATCGGCATTGATGCTGTTGGAGTATTCAGGGCTATCACCCACGATCCCACGCAACGGGCGGATGCTGAAGTTGGGGCCCGGGCAGAATATCGCAGGAGGGTTGACCAGCACGGCACGCGGCGTGACATTATCGAGGAACAATCCCCAGAGCGGCGGGCAGAGGGGCATGGGGCTCTGTGTAAATTGGACCGGCAGGTTATCGATGGGGACAGGCCTATACGTGCAACCCGGTGTAGCGCCAAACCAGTTGGTGCGGATGATCGGGACCTGCTGGGCCAGTGCGTTGGTGGTCCAGACGCCGGTGGCGATGATCGAGTACGGATCGGGGCCGATGCCGTCATGGAGATCAACTCCCCAGCCCTGATCCAGGTTGATGCCGCCGAAGATATTGTAGAAATCGAGCGGTGCCAGTGGGGCCTGAATGCGTGTGATATAGATATCGTTGTTGCCGAATCCTCCCGGAGGATTGCTGACCAGGCCGGCCATGACAAACCTGAATTCCGGCGCGGGGGTCTCCACGATGCTCATCCCCTCATTCCAGCCGGCGCCCGGTGGCGAGATGGTATGCGCGTTGATCGGTCCAAGGCCCGCGGTGGGGACCAGGCCGATCAGGCTCTTCGATGTGCCGGCCGGGCCGGTATTCCCCGCGACCACCACATTGCCCGCGTTCGGCCCGAGGGGATCGCACGGTTTGATGCTGCGGACTCCCTCGTTGCTGTTGCCGGGAGCGGCGAAGCGTGTTGCCGCGATCGTGTTGCCGGTTGCCGAAACCTCCACCATGAAGATATCGGCGTTGCCCCCCACCAGTGTCCAGCCACCGGCCACAATATTCAGGCTGCCGTCGGTCAACTGCGTGGAGGTGTAGAAGTTCTCATCGCTGGCGCCGGTTCCTCCATCGAAGGAGATGCC
>JBDSJW010000401.1:0-14537 GCA_039917235.1 Kapaibacterium sp. (SeqCode)
TTTCCCGCCCCCGACAACCCTATCACCGCCACGAACTCCCCCGGCGCGATATCGATATTCAGATTATGGATCGGGGTGAATGGTCGGCCGCGATCGTCGAGGAATGTCACGGCGAGGCCGCGAATCGAGAAGCGCCTGGCATGATCCGGCGCGCCGGTGGTTCCCGGGGATATCGGGGCAATCGATCGGCGCCGGCGCGCGCGCGTCCCCTGCAACACCACCAGGATAATCCCGGCCGCCGCCGCCGTGCCCAGCACAATTGTTGAGATGCTTTCGTTGCTTTTCCGCTCGGCGATACGCGCAACATCGCTTGCCGATGTTCCGGTATCCGCCCCCACGTGGCCGGTGATATCGAGCTTCAGAAGGCGCGCGGCGCTGCGGACCGGCTCGTAGTCGGCGCTGGTTGCGGGGATCATCGCATCCACGTGGTACATCGCCTGCATCAGCTTCTTTCCGGCGGAATCGGCGGTCAGTCCCTGAACGGCGGTGGTCAGGCGCGTGACGATATCGCGATGGTGATCGAGCATGAACTGCGAGGTGGCGACATTATCGCCGGGGATGGGGCCGGAGAAGAAGATGGGGCGGATTTTCGTTTTGTAGGCGCCGTTGCCGAGCTGTGTCCAGGAGCCGTCAACCCCCGATGTGTCGTTGGCGAAGGTTGCGCCGGCGGTGATGGTTCCGTTGATCACCGAGAGTATCACCGCGTCGTGCCCGCCGGCGAATGTCTGGCGACCGAAGAAATGCTCGGGATCGATGCCGGCCTCCATCAGCGCGGCCTTCGGAAAGAGGTGGCCGGAGGCGGAGGTGGGATCAACCCAGGCGATATCGTGTCCACGGAGATCGGCGAGCGTCCGGTAGGCGCTATCCGCGTTAACGACGATGCAGCCGTAGTAGTAGGGCTTCCCTTTGCGCTCCGCCTTCAGGAGCACGCGGGCATCGGCGATCCGTTCGGCGAAGACATAGCTGACCGGCGCGAAGAAGGCGAAATCGATCTTCCGGCTCCTGAGCGCCTCCACCAGGCCGCTGTAATCCTGCGCCACGAAGATCTTCACCGGCATCCCCATCCGCTTCCCGATCATCTCCGCGAGGATATCGGCGTTCCGCGTCACGTTCTCCGTCCGCTCCGACGGGTTCAGGCCGATGACGATCTGGCGCTTTGCCTCGGGCTCGGAGCCGCAGCCCGCGCCGGTGAGCATCGCGGCAAGGATGAAAAGGAGGAATAATCGGCCTCGCACGGGGCACCTGTCGTGGAATGCGTGACGTGGAAGAGTTGCCGGGGGAAAGGAAGGGGGCGTCAGGTTTCGATCTTCACGGTGAATTCCCGTCCGCAGTGGACGCATCGATAGACGATGGTGATCCAGTTCACCGAGTTATATGCTTCAAGTTCAATGACTTCCCCCTTGCAGTCCTTCCAGATGCAGTGGGCAAGCTCCACATCGTATTCGCCAAGATCAGCCATGATGTATGTCTGTTGGTTGCCGGAATCGGACGGGATAGTCGGTTGGAATGGTACGGGCCTCCGGCCCTTGCAAGGAGGCCCTTCAGGGCACGCTCTATTATTTGGGAGCGATCACCCGCATCTCCACGCGACGGTTCATCGTGCGTCCTTCCTCGGTATCGTTGCTGGAGATCGGCTGCGCTGAGCCGTAGCCGGACACCGTGATCCGCTCCGCCTTGATCCGGTTTCCCACAAGATAAGATTTCACCGCTTGCGCGCGTTGTTTGGAGAGCATCAGCGCCGCCTGGGCGTCGCCGGTGTTATCGGTGTGGCCGGCGATCTCCACGGAGATATCAGGGTTGGCGTTCATAAAACGGACCGCGCGGTCAAGATCGTTTGTCGATTCCTTCTGGAGATTGCTCTCGTTCGATTTGAAGAAGACCAGCAGCCGGATGACGCCGTTGATGGGCTGGAGCGTGAAATCGAGCGTCCTGGAGGAGTCCCGCTCAAGATCGCGCGCCACGACGATCTGGCGCGAGTTGAAGAGATAGCCGGACGCCTCCGCCGTGATTGCATAGTTGACGCCGCGTGGCAGCACCAGCGTATACTTCCCCGTCTCCGGGTCGGTCGCAAAGCTCCCGAGCGCTGTCTCCGACGTCAGATCGGTGACCTCGACGGTGGCGACCATCGGTTTGCCTTCGCCACCGATGACGCTTCCGCGAACCACCATCAGCGGATCGACCGTGGTTGGAACCGGGAAGACGCTGTAGAGATCGTATCCCCCCTTGCCTCCACTTCTGTTCGACGAGAGGAATGCGCGTCTGCCATCGGCGGAGAGGGAGAAGCAGATCTCGTCGGCGGTGGAGTTGATGGGGGCGCCGAGATGCGTCACCGCCGTAACGCCGGATATAGTGGCCGCGCTGAAGACATCGAACCCGCCGATTCCGGGATGTCCGTTGGAGCTGAAGAAGAGCGTCTGCCCGTCGGGCGCAAGCCAGGGGGAGACCTCGTCGAACGGCGTGTTGATCAACTCGCCGGCGTTGATGGGGCTGTCCCACGTGCCATCGCGTTTGCGGCGGCATGCCCAGATATCCCGGTTGCCGAAGCCGCCGGGTCGGTTGCTCGAAAAATAGAGGACGCTTCCATCGGCGGAGATACACGGCTGGGAATCCCAGTAGCTGCCGTTGACCTGGAACCCCAGGTTGGTGGGGATGGACCAGGGGACGATCTCCTGGGCGATTGCGCCGCGCGGGCCGATATCGGCGCGATAGAGATCACAATCGCCGAAGCCGAACTCGTGTCCGGCAAAGTAGATCGATTCCCCGCCGGGGGTGATCGACGCCGTTCCGTTGCTGTGGGCGTTGTTCAGCTCAACCGCCAGCGTTGGCGTTCCCCACGTTGCGCCCGCCATCCGCGACTGGAAAAGGCTGTGCGGGCCGATCGTCCCGTTGCGCGACGAGGAGAAGAAGATGAACGTGGTATCGAGCGGCATCGTCGCCCCGAAGTCATCCTGCGGGGAGTTCAGCGCGTCGATCGGTGTGATCGTGGCCTTCGTCTGTTTGATCTCGCTCCCTTCCAGAATTGGCGAGGAGACGCTGGCAGCGGTGCTTCCGCATCCGGTCAGCAACGCAAGGAGCCCGCCGCCGCAGAGGATCATCGCCACTCTCAGTCCGATATCATTGGGGTTCTTCATCGGAGATCGTACCGTAAAATGGCGCTGATGCCGTAAACCCCGATATCGGAATTCGGCGATTTGTTGATCCTGTTGAAGCCGTAATCCAGCGTCAGCTCCGGCGAGAACTGCAAATGGTCGTTAAGCTGGTAGACGATGCCGCCGCCAAGCCTGATCGAATAATGCAGCCCCGACGGGCTTGGGATCTCCCCCGATTCCTCGATTGCCCGTTTCAGCGGCGTCCCGGACTCGGGATAGAAGCAATCCTGGCCGCCAAGCCTGCGCGTGCGGGTGAGCGAGGTGGAGAGGGGATGTTCGCCGGTAAGCCCCGCGGTGATATACCAGGAGGAGAATGTAAGCTTGGCGGATGCCGCTATCTTCAAATAATTGATGTTCGCGCGCCAGTCATGGATTGATGTTCCCAGCGATTGCGAGCCATCGCTATGGATGCACGGCTCCTGCACGGAGCCCTCGTCGCCAAAGCTGATATGATCGTACTGTGCGGTGAAGAGGAGGGAAAGCGCCTGGTTGAGCGGGTACTCAAAATCCCCGCCGAACTGATAGCCGAAGCCGGCCGCGCTGGTATAGATATCGGTTTCGCCGCTGACATCTCCCACATCGAGCGGGACATTGTTCAGATAGCGGTCGTTGGTATAGCTGGTGCGGTTGATGCCGGCGCGAATGCCAATCTTGAGGTTCGGCGTATTACGGCGGCTGTTCGGGGTAAGCACATCGCCGGTCGTTGGACGGAACGGTATGCCCGATGCGGTATCTCCCCCCCCCGATATGCCGCCGGGAGCGGATTGCGCCGCCATCCCTGGCGTTGCAATCGATACATAATATGTCGGCTGAGCCGACAGCACCGCGGCCCCCAGCGGGAGCCATATCGCCATTATCGCGGCAATGCCTCGCAATCGAATCAATTGTAAACGTTTTGCACAGCCGATCATACACGCTCCAGGCTTACTACCTATATCACTCCGTTGCCGAACAACCTCACCCATCCAGGGTTTCCACTGGCGGCAAGGTCGGCGGGTAATCCTCCTCATACATGATGCCAAACCGTGGGAATCGGGGGGATGCGGTGAAACTAATAAAGAAGGAGGGGATGAAGCGTAAATAATATCGACGCCGGAGGATCAGGGGGCCGCCCTGTACTCGCCGGACGTTCCACCGCGCTTTTCCAGCAGCCGCACGCGCTCTATCACGATCCCCTTGTCGATAGCCTTGCACATATCGTAGATGGTGAGCGCCGCCACCGATGCCGCCGTCAGCGCCTCCATCTCCACCCCCGTCCGTCCTGTCACCTTCACCGTCGCCTCAATCGTGACGGTCCCCGCATCGGCGTCCATCGCAAACCCGACGGTGACGCCGGAGATCGGCAGGGGATGGCAGAGAGGGATCAGATCGCTTGTCCGTTTGGCGGCCATGATGCCGGCCACGCGCGCCACTCCCAGGGCATCCCCCTTTTTCAGGGTCCCGGCCATAAGCGCGGCATAAGCCTCCGGTGCCAGCCGCACAACCGCCTCCGCGGCCGCAACGCGCTCGGTGATCTCCTTCTCCCCCACATCCACCATGCGGGCGTTGCCATGTTCATCGAGATGCGTCAGACCGGACATCGGTTCGGGGATTGAATGATGAGAGATGATTTCGGCGCGGCCATTTTCCGTCCGCCCGAAATGACAAGGGGGCAGAACTGCCCCCCGTCGAAATTCGTTTGTGAAAGCATTCGGCTGAACGGTCGTTACGCCACCGCTTCCTCGGATTTCCGGTCCGCCTCGATCAATTGATCGATCGGGAAGACCGTGCCCGGCTTCGGATAGCCCTTTGGATGCTCGCCGTCCATGCCGACCTCGGTCATCGTCTGGAGGCCGTTCCACTCGCCGGAGCGGCGCTTCAGCACCTTCTTCACCGAGTTGTAGACATCCTTCGCGGTCAGGCCGAACGCCTCCATCAGCTCACCCGGCGATCCGGAGCCGCCGAACGTATCGGCAACGCCGACAAATTCCATCGGCACCGGCGTGTTCTTCACCACCACCTGCGCCACGGCGGAGCCCATGCCCCCCATGATCTGATGTTCTTCCGCGGTGACGATTGCGCCGCACTCGGCGGCCGCCTTCGCGATCGTCTCGGTATCGATCGGCTTGATCGTATGAAGGTTGATCACGCGCGCCTGAATCCCCTCCTTGGCAAGCTCCTCCGCCGCGACCAGCGATTCCCAGACCATCCAGCCGGTGGCGATGATCGCCACATCGTTTCCATCGCGGAACGTCTCCGCCTTGCCGATCGTGAACGGCGTATCCTCGCGCGTGAACGACGGGACCGCCTCGCGACCGAAGCGGATATAGGCGGGGCCATGCATCTGGCCGATGGCGATGGTTGCCTTTTTCGCCTCCAGGTAATCGCACGGCACCACCAGTGTCATGTTCGGGAGGGCGCGGAGGAAGGCCATATCCTCAAGGATCTGGTGCGTGGCGCCATCCGGGCCAACGGAGATGCCGGAATGCCCGCCGCCGATCTTCACGTTTGCCTCGTTGTAGCAGACGGAGATGCGAAGCTGATCGGCGTTGCGGAGGGCGCAGAAGGCGCCGTAGCTGGCGAAGAAGGGGACTTTCCCGCTGAGTGCCAGCCCCGCCGCGACGGTGGTGGCGTTCTGCTCCGCGATCCCCATCGAGAAGAAGCGATCGGGGAAGCGATCTCTGAAGTAATTGGTGAGCACCGATCCGGTGATATCACCCCCCAGCACGACGATCCGTTCGTCGGCCTCTCCAAGCTCGACGAGTCCCTCGCCGAAGCCGAAGCGGGTTGCCTTGGAGCCGTATTTCTCGAAATTCATGTGTGTAGACAGTTCAACGTATGTGAAGTCGGCCGGGGGCCGATGGATCGTTCGATGTTCGGATTGTCCGCGTCCGCCGGGGGGATCAGTTGCCGTTCGGCAGCAGTTCGTCCAGTGCCTGTTTGGCCTGATCGGCCGATGGGGGTTTGCCGTGCCACTCGTACTTATCCTGCATAAAGGAGACGCCGGCGCCCATATAGGTTCTGGCGATGATGCAGGTCGGCTTCCCCCTGGTATCCTTTGCCTCGTCGAACGCGGCAAGGAGAGCTGCGTGATCGTGTCCGTTCACCTCGATCACATGGAAGTTGAACGACTCGAACTTCTCCTTGATCGGGTAGACGTTCATCACGTCCGGGATGCGGCCATCGATCTGGCAGTCGTTGTTATCGACGATCATGCAGAAGTTGTCAAGCTTGTAATGGGCGGCGGACATCACCGCCTCCCAGATCGACCCTTCCTGCAATTCGCCGTCGCCGGTGAGGCTGTAGACGCGGGCGCCGTTGTTATCGACGAGTTTATCGGCCATTGCCATTCCCACGGCAATCGAAAGCCCCTGTCCCAGCGATCCGCTGCTGGTTTCGATCCCCGGCAGGTGCATGTCCCGCCCCGGATGTCCCTGAAGCCTGCTGCCGAACTTCCTGAGCGTCAGTAGCTCCGATTTCGGGAAGAAGCCCGCGTTGGCGAGCGTGGCGTAGAGGACGGGGCACATGTGCCCGGCCGAGAGGACGAAGCGATCGCGCCCCGGCAGATCCGGGTTTTTGGGATCGTACTTCATGACGCCCCCCAGATAGAGGACGGCGAAGATATCGCTGGAGCCAAGGGGGCCGCCGGAATGGCCGCTCCCCGCTTCGACAAGCGAGCGGATGATGCTGCGGCGGATCTCCGTGGCGATCCCGGCCAGCTTTTCGGGAGACTGACGTTCGTTGGTAAACGGCATGGGACGGAAGGAATGAATCTTGATCGTAGAATATTGAGCCACAAAACTACGAAACATCGGGGGATTGGCGGTCGGTTGGGACAATTCATGAATTGCCCCAACTTGAATTGCCCCAACTTGTGCGTAGCAGACGTTTTGAGTAGGTTTACCCTTCTCTGTATCAAACCACGCCCTAACGGGTATAGTATCGTGACTCGAGTTCAATCTATATCAATCGATAGATCATCCAATCAACCGAACATTCTATGAGAACAACTCTTGTTGCTCTGTCGGCCGCCACGCTCTTTCTGGCACTGAGCGGATTTGAATGCGCATCGACGGAGATGATGACAGCAAAGCTTGCTGTAACCAACAAGGATTTGCCGAAGGCCGCCGATTTCCTCAAGAAAGAGGTTGCCGCCCGTCCCCAGAACGGTGAGGCATGGCTGATGCTTGGGGATATCTACAACGAACAGAAGAAGTTTGTTGATATGTCCAACGCCTACGAGAAAGCCCTGGCCGCCACGCAGCCGGCGATGACGCCGGCGCAGCGGGAGAAGATCATAATCGACCGCTTTAATGCATGGCTTACCAAGTATAACGAGGCGCAGATGGATTACTCCGCGCACAGGCTGGAGTCCGCGGTCGCCAATATCGATACCGCCGCCATGCTCCGCCCGAACTATTCGGAGAACCTTTTCCTCCGCGGGCTAATCTACCGGGAAGTGCCGAACAAGGCGAAGGAGACCGCCGCCTACAATCAGTATGTAAGCCTGGTGCAGTCGGAGGTGGATGAGGGGATAAAGGCCGGCTTGGCGCTGGGAATGACCCAGAAGCAGGTGGAGGCCAGGCTCGGCAAGCCCACCAATGCCCAGGTGACCGATACGACCGGCGGGTTCCTCTACTATGCGCCGAAAAACGTCTCGGTGTTCTTTACTCCCGGCATGCGCGGAGCAGAGCCGCAGGTGGAGGGATGGACCTTCTTCAAGACGACGCCGACCGATATCGAGCAGCAGTTGAGCCATCCCCTCAGGAGCTCTCCCTACTACTCGCTCGCCGTTGATGCCTATCAGGAAGGGGAGAAGAATGTTCAGCGCTACGATGACGCGTTGAAGTACTTCAAGCTGGTGGAGAAGCTGGACACCAAGCAGGAGGCCGTTGGCCCGATTATCGCCGATATCTACACGAAGACCAAGCGGACCGGGGAGGCGAAAGCCTCGTACGAGGATGCCATCCGCCAGAGCCCGTCCGACCCGAGCCTGTATATCAACTACGGGACATTCCTTGTATCGCAGAAGGATTACAGCGGCGCGGTTCAGAACTTCGACAAGGCGCTGACCCTCTCGAGGGGGAAGGATAAGGACAAGGAGGAAACCGCCCTCTTTGATCTTGGCGCTGTGTACAAAAACTGGGGCGCCGATCTCCAGAACGCCGCCGGCGGGAAGCCGAACAAAACCCAGGTTGCCGAATTTACGGGGAAGCTGGAGCAGTCGCTGAAGTATTTCGAGGATCTCCGGAAGAGTAAGAAGGTGCCGGATTTCGCGCTGGAAAGCGAACTGGCGAACCTCTATCTGGTGATGGAAAACAAGACGCAGTTGAACCAGACTATTAAGACCCTGGAATCCCTTCAGAGCACGGAAGGGGATAACGTGGCATATTGGGAAACCATGGAGCTGGTCTATGCCAACCTGGGGAATGCCGAGAAGGCCACTGCCGCCGAGAAGCATGTGAAGGAGTTGCAGAAGGGGGGGAACTAGGCGTTCCTTCCGCCCTTCCGCGATCCATGAAAGAATGATATACAGGGGGCGGGAGGCCGGCATGGTCTTCCCGCCCTTTGCCGCGGACAATCACGGATGGGCCGGAATCTGCCCCTCCATTCAATTCATCAACGCATCAATTGCCGGCATACGCGCCATGAGCAACAACAACAATAACGACGATCCCCAGCAGGGACAGCAGATCAACATCGAGCTTGGTGAGAAGGAAGCGGAGGGGATTTACTCCAATCTCGCCATCATCAGCCATTCGCCGGCAGAGTTCGTTATCGACTTCACCCGTATCCTCCCCGGCGTTCCACGCGCCCGCGTTCACGCGCGCATCGTGATGACGCCGCAGCATGCACGCCTTCTTATGAGCGCGCTTGAGGATAATATCAGCAAGTACGAGCGGCAGTATGGGGAGATCCCGATGAACGGCAGCGGCCAGTTCGGCTTCCAGACGCCGGAGTCCGGGGAGAAATTCCACTAGAATTCCGGTACTCAGACTGTTCAAGGAGGATCAGCCGCAAGGCGGCCGATATCTGAGCGACTGCGGCGTCCCCCCGGACGCCGCAGTGAGCGAACGATGAAGGCCAACGCAGCGGATGATCTCCTTCAATAGTCTGCTGGGATTCCGGTTCGCCGTTTGCGGTGACTTTTTTGTCCTCCTCTTCCGGGTTCGGGAGAGGGGATGTTTGTTCAGGCGGATCGATCATACGGCCATCGGCCCCGCCCCGCCAGGGTCCGTCCGGCCCACAGAAGCGGCATCCGCCGCCACCCGATCATCGAACTACACAGGCATCATGGACGGCTCCCTCGTACTGATTCTTCATACGCATCTTCCCTATGTGCTCCGCCACGGCAAGTGGCCCCACGGCTCCGACTGGCTCTGCGAGGCGGCGGCTGAGTGCTACATACCGATTCTGAACGAGTGCAACGCGCTGATGCGCGATGGCATCACCCCCAATATCACCCTCTCGATCTCCCCGGTGGTCCTGGAGCAGCTCGCCGACGCGGAGTTCCCCGCCATCTTCAATGCCTATCTCGATGAGAAGATCGAGTCGGCCATGAGGGATCAGCAATATTTTGCCGACCGGCCGACGGAGGCGGAATATCTTCCGCTCGCCTCCTACTGGCGCGACTGGTATACCGACCGGAGCGATGATTTCAACGAACGCTACGGGCGGAATCTGGTGGCCGCCATTGCCGATCTGGCGGAGCGCGGAGCGATTGCCCTTCAGACCTGCGGCGCCACCCACGGATATTTCCCGCTTCTTGGAAGAGATGAGAGCATCAGCGCGCAGCTCGGCCTGGCCGTGGCAACCCATCGTGCCCACTTCGGCGATGCGCCGCGCGGGGTCTGGATGCCCGAGTGCGCCTATCGTCCCTGCTATTTCTGGACTCCGCCGGTTCCCACGCCGTATGCACCTAGCATGGTGCGGAAAGGGGTGGAGCAGTTGATCGCGGAGCATGGGCTGGAGTATACCGTGGTGGATAGCCATCTTACGCGGGGGGGCCGTCCGCTCGGCATCTACGCCAGCCGTTTCGACGCGGTGCGTGGCATGGAGGGGCGCGGGGAGCGCTTCCTGCCGCTTGACAATACCCGATCGATCCACGATCTCTATCGCGTCTGTTCCACCGGCGATCCCGATTCCGGCATGGCCGCCATCTTCACCCGCGATGCCGAGACCACGCTTCAGGTCTGGAGCGGCGTCTACGGCTATCCCGGCGACCCGGAGTATCTGGAGTTCCATAAGAAGCATCATAACAGCGGCCATCGCTACTGGCGCGTGACCGATTCGCGGATCGATCTGGCGCTCAAGACGGAGTATCGCCCGGAGTTGATCGATGCCAGGATCAGGACGCAGGCCGCCCATTTCGTGGAGACGGTGGAGGCGGAGATGTTCCGCTTCCGCGCCGAGACGGGGAGGGCCGGGACGCTTGCCGCGCCGTTCGATACGGAGCTGTTCGGCCACTGGTGGTTTGAGGGGCCACGGTTCCTCGGAGAGGTGATCCGCCTGGTTGCCGCCAGCCGCACAATCCGCATGCGGACGGCGCCGGATGAGCTGGATGACAAGGACCCGGGCATCGTTATTCAGATCCCCGAGGGCTCGTGGGGAGAAGGAGGAGCGCACGATGTGTGGCTTAATCCCTCCACCGAATGGACATGGCCGATGATCTACGAAGTGGAGGCGCGCTTTCACGATCTTGTCGCCACAAGGGGGAGCGATCCGCTGGAAAATCGTATCCTGAGACAGATGGCCCGGGAAAATCTTCTGCTTCAGGCATCGGACTGGCAGTTCCTGATCACCACCGGATCGGCCTCGGACTATGCAACCAGGCGCTTCCGGGAGCATTGCGATAACGCCATGCTCCTGGCCGGCTGGGCCGATTCCCTCCGGCGCGACATGCCCCTCAGCCTGGAACAGACCAACGCTCTGGCGGAGCTGGAATCGCTCAACAGGCTCTTCCCCGATCTGCGGCTGGATCACTGGGTCGCCTCGGAATCGATCTCCTCGCAGGCGCGTCCCGCTTTCCGGTGATCAGCATACTGTTCCCCGGCGCCGGGGACGCCCCGGCACCCTGGGGGTAGAGCAACGTGTTCCGTAATCATCATGAAAGAGCAACTGGGGAATCATTATCCCATCGTCATCACCGGAGAGTCGGGAGTTCGGAAGCTCAACCTGTTGATGGAGAAAGGATGGTATCTTGATAATCTTGATTCAAGGATTGGTGCCTCTCCCATCTTCTTTGTCCCGGTGCGCGCGGTCCTGCCGCTGCTGAATCCCGAGGAGGTCCCGGCCTTGGATGAACAGGAACCCCGGAAGCGCCCACGGCCGCTGATGCTCCTGCTGACACACGGGAAAGGGCAGACCCAGCGCGCGGTCCTCGTCCGTCGCGATGCCGGTGGATACTGGGATTTCGCGACGCTGGAACGATTGCTGAAGGAGGAGGGGGAACGGTGGTATCCGGCCTATTCGGTGCCACTCAATGAGACGGGAAGGCTCACCATTCTGGAGCGCGAATCGGGGGGTGCCAAGGGATCGCTCAGGATACTCAGAGGATAATTTTTATCGTTTTATAGATATCGAGATGGGTAAAAAACTAGTCATCGTGGAGTCGCCCACAAAGGCGAGGACGATCAAATCATTCCTGCCGAAGGACTACCAGGTGGAAGCCTCCATGGGGAGCGTGCGCGATCTCCCGGCCAAGGCGGTTGATGTGCCGGCCGCCATCAAGAAGGAGAAATGGGGGAGGCTTGGAGTTGATGTCGAGAAGGGGTTTCAGCCCTTCTACGTGATTCCATCCGCCAAGAGCAAGGTGGTGAAGCTGCTGAAGGATGCGCTCAAGGATGCCGATGAGGTGGTGATCGCGACCGATGAAGACCGCGAGGGGGAGTCGATAGGATGGCATCTGCTGGAGATCCTCCGCCCCAAGGTGCCGGTTAGCCGGATGGTGTTCCACGAGATCACCCAGGAGGCGATCCGCGAGGCGCTGAACAACCCCCGGCAGATCGATACCCGTCTGGTGCGCGCCCAGGAGACGCGGCGCATTCTGGACAGGCTCTATGGCTATACGCTCTCCCCGCTCCTCTGGAAGAAGATCGCCCGCGGCCTCTCCGCCGGGCGCGTCCAGTCGGTCGCGGTGCGCGTGCTGGTGATCCGCGAGCGCGAACGCCGCGCCTTCCACAGCGGTCTGTACTGGGATCTGAAGGCGCAGCTTGCGCCGCAGGATCGCACGACGATGGAGTTCGAGGCGACGATGATCGCGGTGCGCGGAAAGCGCCTGGCCGGCGGACGTGATTTCGATCCGGCGACCGGACGGATAGCGGGGGGGAAGGATGTCCTTCTGCTCGATGAGAAGGAAGCGCGGGAGCTTCAGGCAACGCTGAAAAGCGCCCAGTGGAAGGTCTCCGAGGTGGAGGAGCGTGAGGAGGTGCGCCGTCCCTATCCGCCGTTCACCACATCGACGATGCAGCAGGAGGCCAACCGGAAGCTGGGGCTGAGCGCCCAGCAGACGATGCGCGTGGCGCAGAAGCTCTACGAGCAGGGGCTTATCACCTACATGCGTACTGATTCGGTGAACCTCTCCGAGCAGGCGATTACCGCCGCTCGCGACGCGGTCTCCTCCAAATACGGCAACGAATATCTCAGCCCCGCCCCCCGGAAGTTCACGACGAAATCGAAGGGAGCGCAGGAGGCGCACGAGGCTATCCGCCCCGCCGGAACTAAAATGCCGACCTCCTCGGATCTCCGTCTGGATGGGATGGATGCCGCGCTCTACGATCTTATCTGGAAGCGGACCATGGCAACGCAGATGGCCGATGCCCGCCTCCGCCTTGTCTCCGCCACCATCACCGCCGGTGATGCCACCTTCCGCGCCAACGGCCGACGGGTGGAGTTCGCAGGGTTCTTCCGCGCTTATGTGGAGGGGTCGGACGATCCCGAGGCAGCCATCGAGGATCGCGATGCGCCGCTGCCGCAGCTTCGCAACGGCGAGTTGCTGGATTGCCGCGACGTGCAGCCGATCAGCCACGAGACGAAGCCGCCGGCCCGTTACAGCGAGGCGGCGCTTGTCCAGGCACTGGAGCGCGAGGGAATCGGCAGGCCCAGCACCTATGCCACGATCATCAACACGATTCAGGATCGCGGCTATGTGCGGAAGCAGGGGCAGCAGCTTATCCCCACATTTACGGCGATGGCCGTGACATCGCTTCTCGAAAATTATTTTCCCCAGCTTGTTGATCTGAACTTCACCGCGCAGATGGAGCAGACGCTGGATGATATCGCCGCCGGCGACGCTCAGTGGCTCCCCTATCTCACGGAGTTCTACAGCGGCGATGAGGGGCTGGAGAACCAGGTGAAGCAGCGGGAGGAGAATATCGATCCCCGCGAGGCGTGTACCATCCGCTTTGAAGGGCTGGACGCCGATGTCCGCGTGGGGCGTTTCGGCGCGTATCTGGAGCGGGAGACCGACGGTGAGGTTGTGAAGGCGACGCTGCCGGAGAGCGTTGCGCCGGCCGATCTGACGAACGACGAGGTGGACCGCGTCATCAAGCAGAAGCTTGGCGGCGCCGAGGCGCTTGGACTCCACCCGGAGACCGGCGAGCCGATCTACCTGCGCGTTGGCCCCTACGGACCGTATGTGCAGCTTGGCGAGGAGACGGATGGGAAGAAGGTGGTCCGCACGTCGCTGCCGAAAGGGGTGACGCCGGAGAACCTGACGCTGGATCATGCGATCGGCCTGGTCGGGCTGCCGCGGACGGTCGGGGTTCACCCGGAGACGGGGAAGGAGATCAAGACCGCCATCGGGAGGTTTGGGCCGTATGTGATGCACAACGGCGAGTTCGCATCGCTCAAGGCCACCGATGATGTGCTGACCGTTACCCTTCCGCGCGCGCTGGAACTCTTCGAGCTGAAGAAGCTCGGCAGCGGCAAACGCGGGCTGGTGCGCGTGATAGGCCCGCATCCCGCCGACACGGAGCCGATCGAGGCGTATGTGGGCCGCTACGGCCCGTACGTAAAGCATGGCGATCTGAACGCCCCGGTGCCGAAGTCGATGGAGGTGGAGGTCATCACGATCGACGACGCGGTAAAGCTCCTTGCCGAGCGCGCCGCCAACCCGCCGGAGAAGAAAACCAAACCGAAGGCAAAACCGAAGGCGACAAAGGCAAAGGCGAAATAGCCCGCCGGCGATTACTTCCAAAAGCCCCTCGTGTTCCCATCCGGAATCGGGGGGCTTTTTTCGTATCCGGCCATCAGACCGCGCTCCCCGTTGTCCCTTCCCCGCCATTTCCTGATATTGGGCGCCATTCAACAGGGCCTGGCCGGGATGCGTCATGCATCCGCGCCGCGCGGTGATATCACCTCCGTTCGCTGATTATGTGTTGTCCGATTTTACTCTGTTCCGATGTCGTT